>CAYHEI010000024.1:0-15123 GCA_964355385.1 uncultured bacterium
GCCCGGCCCGGCGCAGTATTCACAAACCTTTCGGTTTGTGAATACTGCGGGCTAGTGGGTCCCGCGTGACCCGCGCATTCGGGGCGCTCCTCTTTCTCTCGGTCGCCTGGATTTACATCCGCGGCCAGGCGCCGGACATTTCGGTCGACTCCGGAGACACGTCCGAGCTGGTGGCGAGCGCGCTGACGCTCTCGAATCCGCACCCCCCCGGGTATCCCCTGCACGCCTTGCTGGGCCGGCTCGCGGCGTCGCTTCCCGTGGGCGGGCCGGCGTTCCGCGTCGGCCTGGTGTCCACGGTCGCCGGCGCCCTGACCGCGCTGGGCGCGGGAGTGCTCGCGGGCGGCGCAGCGATGGCGCTCGGTATCCCGGGGACCGGCGCCGGACTGCTTGCGGCTCTCGCGTGGGCCTGCTCGCCGGCGTTCTGGTGGCTCACCGCGATCGGGGAGAAGTACCCGCTGGCGATGGCGGGTGCGGCCGGCGGCGTGGCGGCGTTGTGGGCGCATGCCCGGGACGGCAGGCCCCGTTCGCTTCTCGGAGCGGCCCTCCTGGCCGGGATCGCGCTGGACTGCCATCTCATGGGCGCCTTTCTCCTCCCCGTGCTGGCGGCGAGTCTGTGGCGCATCCCGGACCGCCGCCGGACGGCGATCCTCGCGGTGGCGTGGCTGTTGCTCGCGCTGAGCCTCAAGCCGCTGTACGCGGGCATTCGCGCGGCGGCGGACCCGCTGATCAACTGGGAGACGCCGGACCGGGTGGGCCGGCTGCTGAGCTACCTCCTGGTCTTGCGCTACGGGGACCGGTTCTACGGTCTCTCGGCGGCCGGTGAAATCGGTGCACGCGTCCTGTCCCATGTTATGCGATTTCCCTGGCACGAGCTGGGCCTCCTCCTGCTGGCGTCGCTTCCGGGCTGGTGGTCCATGAAGCGCGGCCCCGCCGGAACGCGCCTGGGCGCCGTGCTGCTCGTCGGTGCCTCCATCGCCATCGCGTCCGTCTACCGGATGTATTTCATCGTCGCGTATTACCTGCCGGTGATCTGGATCCTCGCGATGCTGGGGGGCGTGGGAGCGGCATGGACGGCGCGGCGGTGGCGGCCCGCCCTGGCGATCTGGGCGGTGCTGGCGGCCCTCCATGCGCGGAGCGCGGCGGACGCGGCGTGGCGGAGCCGGAGCTATCTGGTTCCCGATCATCTGCGGAACATGCAGACCGGAGTTCCCCCCGGGGGCGTCGTGCTGGCGACCTTCAATTTTTGGCTCTTTCCGCAGTGGTACGGGGAGGCGGCCGGGACGACCGGACCCGGACCGATGATCGTCCGGGGCGGAGGGATGACGTTCGACGAGCCGGAAGAGCGGCGCGGTCTGGAACGTGCGCTGGGTGCTTCCGCTCCCGCCATCCGGAGGTTTCAAGAGGGACCGCGCCTCTATTGGGAGCTGGCCCGGTTGTTCGCCCCGCGGCCGCTCTTCTACACCATGGACGAGATGCCCTTGGGTTCCCCCTCTCGCGGCGCGCGTTGGCACGGCATCCTCTTGCGCATCGCGGACCCGCGGGAACCGCTGAGCGTCGATTCACGATCGGCGCGATTCGTGCGCGCGTGGCGGCTGCGCGACGTGGTGCGCCAGCGGCCCTACCAATCGTACGGGGCCTCGCGGCACGGGGACTTCGACGCGCCGGAGGGCTACGCCGACGCGCTGCTGGCGAACTTCTACGCGCGGGCGATGGCCCACCAGGCCGCGCTCGAGGTCGAGGCGGGGCGCGCGGCGGAGGCGCGCCGGTTCGCGCGCGTGGGCCTGCGCTGCAACCCGGAGCTGCCCGAGCTCCACGACGTGTTGGGCCGCGCGGAGGAGGCGGCGGGCCGCGGACGGGAGGCCGTCGCCGCGTGGGAACGCGCGCTGGAGCTGACCGACGGCAAGTACGTGGAGCCCCACGTGCGTCTTGCCCTCGCGGCGGAGGCCGGGGGGCGCGCCGCGGAGGCCGCGGATCACTGGCGGAACGCCGCCGTCCTCGGCGCCGGGCGCAAGCATCCGGAGGTGGCGAACGGGGACGCGGCGCTCGCGGCGGGCCGGCGCGCGGACGCGGCACGCGCCTGGCGCCGGGCCGCGGCGGCCTCGTTCGTGACCCGCGGCGCGTCCCATTTCCGCGACGGCAACATGCATCTCGCGGCCCTGGTGTGGCGCCAGGCCCTGGCGCTCGACGCCGCGAACCCCCCGGCGCTGCAGGGATTCGGCAGCCTGGCGATGCTCGAGGAGCGGTTCGAGGACGCGGTGCGCTGGTACGGCCGCGCGCTGGAGGCCGCGCCCGGATCGGGCGACGCCCGGGAGGGGATCGCGAAGGCGCGCGAAGCGCTCGCGTGGCGGGACCGGATCCCGGCCTTGGAACGCGCATCGGAGCGCGGCGCGCCGGGAGCCCTGTGCGACCTGGGCAACGCGTATTGGCACCTGGGCCGGCCCAAGGTGGCGGAGGCGCTCTATCGCCGCGTCCTCGCGGCCGATCCGGGCGACGTCCGCGCGTGGGGAAACCTCGGCTCGGCGCTCGTGAGCGCGGGCCGGTTCACGGACGCCATCGCGGCCTACGAGGCCGCGCTCCGCGCCCGTCCCGACTACACCGAGGCCATGCTCAACCTCGCGGCGACGTACCAGGGGCTGGGCCGTCGCGCGCGCGCGATCGAGTGGGCGCGCAAGGCCCTCGCGGTCCGGCCGGACGACGCGCGCGCGCGGGCGTTGCTCGCGGAATTGACCCCGGACGGGGGAACGTGACAGAGTGGCCCGCATGAATCCATCCCGCTCCCGCCACAAGCCGGGGCCGACGGCTCCAACCTCGGCCTGGAAGCGGCTCTACCTCGGTCTGCTGCACCTGAACGACACCCCCGGCCGGATCGCCGGCGGGGTCGCCATCGGAGTGTTCATCGGCGTGGCGCCGACGTTCGGCTTGGGCATCCTCCTGGCGGGCGGGCTGGCGGCGCTCTTCAAGTGCAATCCCGTCGCCGCGATGGCGGGGTCGGTGATCGGCGCTCCGCCGATGATCTTCGGCGTCTGGCTGGGCAGCTCGTGGCTCGGCGCCCTCCTGCTGGGACTCGACTACCATGCGCTCTACGCCCGCGTGCGCGCGGGGGAGATCTTCTCGGCGGGATGGGATGCGGTGCTGGCGTACGCCGTGGGCAACGTGATCGTCACCGCCGCGCTCACCCTGCTCGCCTACGCGATCGTCCTGCCCGTCATGCACCGGCATCAACGCCGCCGGGCTCAGAGGCCGATCTCCCGCGCATAACCGGCGAGGGCGCGGTGGCGCCCGACCTCGGCCAGCCGGTGCGCGTCGCTGGCGCAGGCGAACGCGCAGCCGATCTCCCGCGCTCGGCGGAAGAACGGCAGCAGGAGCGGCCGGGACCGGGGCCCCAGCGCCTTGGCGTTCAGCTCGATCCGGACGCCCCGCCGCGCGGCCAGCTCGAGCGCGGGCGTCGCCAGGGGGAGGGCCAGCCGGAGTACCTCGGCCATCCGGTCCGGGGTGAGCCCGAGGCCGGTCGGAACCCGGCCTGGGAAGAGCCACGGCATCTGCCTGAGCACACGGGCCGGAAGATAGAAAGGATGCCCGGCGTGCGTGGTCGCGGGAGCGGCCATGATCGCGCGCAGGCCCTCCGCGAGGCGCGCCGCCAACTCCTCGGAGGTCCGCGGCCACGGGGCGGCGCCCTGGCGTAAATCCGAGAAGTGATCCGCCGCGACCACGAAGTCGAGCGCGGCCAAGCCGTCCCCTCCGGCGATCCCCAGCCCGGGCGCGCAGTCCGCCTCCGCGCCCAGCGCCAAGTCCACGGGAGTTGCGAGCCGCGCCAGCGTCTCGCGCAGCGCGAGAATCCTCGTCACGGCGGGGCGCGACCCCCGGCGCGGGTCCAGCCAGAGATGGTCGGAAAGTCCGATGCGGGCAAGGCCCGCGGCATGGGCGGCCACGGCCACCGCCGCGACGGACATCTCCGCGGCCGCGCACCACGAGGCGTTGGTGTGAACATGGAAATCTTCTTGCATGAGATGGTTCCAACCACTTCCAGAATACTCCCGGCTGAGTGTGCTATAGCAATATGCGTGGCCAACAAGGTGACGGTCGGCATCATCGGGTGCGGGAACATCAGCGGCGCGTACTTCTCGGGCTGTGCGGCGTACGACTGGCTCGAGGTGGTCGCGTGCGCGGACCTCGATCCCGCCCGGGCGAAGGCCAAGGCGGACGAGTTCAAGGTGCCCAAGACGTGCTCGCCGGACGAGCTGCTGCGCGACCCGGACGTGCAGATCGTCGTGAACCTGACGATCCCCAAGGCCCACGCGGAGATCAACCTCGCGGCGCTCGAGGCGGGGAAGCACGCGCACTGCGAGAAGCCGTTCGCGCTCACGCGCGCGGACGGCGCGCGCGTGCTCGAAGCGGCGCGGACGAAGGGCCTCCGGGCGGGTTGCGCGCCGGACACGTTCCTGGGCGCCGGGGGCCAGACCGCGCGGGGGCTGCTCGACGCGGGGGCCATCGGGCGGCCCGTGGCGGGCACGGCGTTCTGGGCGGGACACGGGCACGAGTCCTGGCACCCCGATCCCGAGTTCTACTACAAGCAGGGGGGGGGCCCGATGCTGGACATGGGCCCCTACTACGTCACCGCGCTCGTGAACCTGCTCGGACCCGTGAAGCGCGTGGCGGGGCTCACCGCGAAGTCGTTCCCGGAGCGCGACATCACGAGCGATCCCAAGCGTCTCCGGCGGGTGACGGTCGAGACCTCGACGCACCTGACCGGGGTGCTGGAGTTCGAGTCCGGCGCCATCGTCACGACCATCCAGAGTTTCGACGTCTGGGCGCACTCGCTCCCGGTCATCGAGCTGCACGGAACCGAGGGCAGCATGACGGTGCCCGATCCCAACGGGTTCGGCGGGCCGGTCAAGGTGCGCAAGCCGGGGGAGAAGGAGTGGAAGGAGATGCCGCTCACGCACTCCGACAAGGTTCGGCGGGGGATCGGCGTCGCGGATTTGGCGCGGGGCGTGCTCACGGGCCGGCCGCATCGCGTGAGCGGCGCGCTGGCGCAGCACGTCCTGGACGTGATGCTCGCCTTCGACGATTCCTCGGCGTCCGGCAAGCACGTCGCGATGACGAGCCGCTGCGACCGGCCCGCCCCGCTCCCGCCGGGGCTTCCGCTCGGCTCCCTCGACTGATCAACCAAACCGCTGACGGCGGTCAGTGACTGAAATCAAGGGGGAGGGGTAAGGTCGCCTCATGTTTGGGAGGCTCTGATGGCGCCTCATCGCGCGGTACTTGGAACCATCCAATAACTTGAGGAGGACGGGATGACACAGATGCGTTGGACGACATTCGGTACGGCGATGCTGGCCGTGGCGCTGGGCGCGGGGCGCGTAGTCGCGGCCGATGCGACGAGCGGGGTGATCCTGGAGGGCAGCCAGGAGGCGCGCGGGATGGCGCTGGCCGACGCGATCACGGCGTCGAATGACGCGGGCGCGGTGCAAGTGAATCCCGCGGCCGCGGGGTTTCTCGAGGCCCCGGTGGCCTCGATGTTCCTCAAGCCGGAGATCGCGGGCCAGCTCGCGGGCAGCGTGGGGTACGCGCATCCGACGTCGTTCGGGACCTTCGCGGGCTCGGTGACCTACAAGACCGCGGGCGACCTGACGTACTACACCTACGACGCCGCGGCGCAGACCTTCGGCAAGAAGACCGTGAACGCCGGGACGGATATTCTCGTCACGGCGAGCTACGCGCGCAAGGTGTGGCAGGAGCTGCGGGGCGGCGCGAGCCTCAAGGTCCTGAACTCCTCGCTCCTGGGCGGGGCGTACTCGGCGAACGCGTTCGCGCTGGATCTCGGCGGCAGTATGCCGATTCCGGGCGTGGAGGGCGCGTCGGCGGGGCTGACGATCCGCAACGTCGGCACCGGGCTCAAGTACCTGACCGAGTCGGAGAAGCTCCCGATGGAGGCGCGCGTGGGCGGCGGCTACGGGAAAACCTTCGGGGACGTCGGGGTGCTGGGAGTGCTGGACGTCGGCTACGGGATCGCCGCGGGCGCGCTGGGCGTGGGGGTCGGCGTGGAGGGCACCTGGAATCATATGGTGAGCGGGCGCGTTGGCTACCGCTACGGAGCCGGAGCGCGGTACCTGGACGTCGGCCTGGGGGTGCGGTACCTGATGCTGGGCTTCGACTACGTGCTCGAGCCGATGTCGGCCGGGCTCGGTCTGAATCACGGGGTCTCGCTGTCGTACCGCTTCGGCGGGAAGAGTTAAGGAGGGGCAGATGACGAACATGCGAACGGCACTCATGAAGACCTGGATGGTGGCGGTGCTGGCGGCGGCTGCCGGCGGTGTACTGGCCCACTCCGAGACCGCTCCGACGGTGAGGTTCGACGCGACGTATGACGGCGGGTTCCGGGACGATACCGAGATGTTCACGGTGGATCCCGCGGGGAACGTCACCATCGTGATCCAGGCGGACACTCTGGCGGACGGCTCGAAGTCGGACTTCGTGGCGGCGACCTACGGTCCGGACGGGACCAGGAAGAGCGTCGCGGTGCTCGACCGCAAGACGGATTTCGATCCGGGCACGGGGAGCACGTCGCTGGACGGGCGGGGGAACACCTACGCGTCGAGCGCGAAGTCGATGGCCACCAGCACCTGCCAGGGAACGGACCGGGGATTCTGGGTCAACGGGCTCAACGCGGCGGGGGCGGTCGCGGTGAAGTTCCGGCACGAGGTCGTGGGCGAGCAATTCAACAACTTCGGCGGCGTGCAGGTCGATTCGCTCGGCAACGTGTTCGTGCTGGGATCGATCTCGCGCGTGACGAGCGTGGCCGGCTGCCAGACCAAGACCGTGAACGCCGTCGTGAAGTGGGACAAGAGCGGGGTCAAGCAGTGGGTGTACGAGGAAGCTCAGTCCCCGGCCGTCGGGACGTTCGTCGGGGCCAACAGCCTCCTGCCGGACGGGAAGGGCGGGTTCTTCCTGGTCGGCACGACGGCCACGACCGTCGCCTGCTCGCAGGAGATCCGCATCGCGAAAGTCACCGCCGCGGGGGCCCTGGACGCCGCGTTTGGTACGGGCGGGGTCAAGACGGACGACTGGGGGGCGGAAGATTCTCTCGGGTGGTTCGTGTCCCTCGACGAGGGGGGGAACGTGGTGGTCACCGGATCGAGCGTCACGTGCGTGGCGCCGGTCACGACCGTGGCCATGGCCGCGCGGTACGACGGCGCGACCGGCAGTCGTCTGGCGGTGCTCAACCTCGGGAATCCCAACGCCGCCAACGTCGCCATGCTCACGGCGTTCGGCGCTGACGGTTCCGGCGGCCTCGTCGCGGCCAAGTTGATGAGTGATCCGAATCGTCCCAACACGCTCGGGTCCTATGTCCTTACGAAATATGGTCCGACGGGAACGTTGATCTGGACGATCACGGAGTCGCCCACCGATTCGGGCTCCGTCTCCGTCGATTCGGCCGAGATTGACCTGGACGGGAACGTCTACGTGGTCGTTCGTTCCGACACGACGGTCAACACGGGCACGTCCAGCGAGTCGTACAGCACGTCGTTCCGGGTCGTGAAGTACGCGGCGGCCGATGGCCACACGGAATGGAGCGCGATTCCGCCCGCGCTCTCGGGCAAGATATCCCGGCAGCGGGAATTCGGCGTCGACAAGGGAGGCAACGTGTACGTCATCGCAGCGACGAAGCCTTCCGGGACATGCGTCAATTGCGGGAGTCCATCCCAGGACATTCGCACGATCAAGCTCCTCCAGGACGGGTCGGTGCAGGTCCTGGCGGCGCCGGAGGACACGGCGAACAAGGAGCCGCAGTTGACGACGGCCTCGGGCGACGGGTCCCTGAACCCCGCGCTGGGTCAGGACGCGGTGGTGCGCATTCGGCCGACGACGGCGGGGATCGCGGATGTGAAGGCGAACGTCTATTCCGCGGGCGGTGTGGCGGTGCGCACGGAACTCAAGGCGTCGCCCTCGGGCGACACCGTCCTGATCGGCTGGGACGGCAAGAACGACGATGGGACCGCCGTCGCGTCGGGCGTGTACATTCTGCACGTCGAAGCCCCCGGCGTGAAGAAGAACGTGAAGATCGTCGTGGTCAGGTAACTCCGAGCCTTTCTCTTGTTCTGATTCCGGGCCGCCCTGGGCTTGTCGCCGGGCGGTCCGGATCGTTTCCCGGGCGGGAGTATGATGGGGTCGTGCGGACCTTTCTGACCTTTGCCATGGTCGGCGGGTGCGCCGTGCTGGCCGCCGGGGGCGGGAGCGCGGGGACCGCGGGCGGCATGATCCTGGGCGAGGCGCTGGAGGCCCGCGCGATGGCGCTCGGCGACGCGGCGACCGCGGCGGACGATGCCGGCGCCGTGCAGGTGAACCCGGCCGCGATCGCCGACCTCCGCGCGCCGATCGTCTCGGCGTTCATGAAGCCGGAGATCGCCGGGCAGACGACCGGCAGCCTGGGGTACGCGCAGGCGACCCCCTTCGGGACCGTCGCCGGAACGCTGACGTACAAGACGCTGGGCGACCTCTCCTTCTACTACTACGACGAGGCCACGGGCAAGTTTCCCTTCAAGACGGTCAACGCCGGCTCCGACCTCGTCATCGCGGGCAGCTTCGCGCGGCGCGCGTGGCGGGACCTCCGCGCGGGCGGCACGTTGAAGCTGCTGCACTCGTCCCTGCTCGGGACGTTCTCCGCGAACGCGGTGGCGATGGACCTCGGGGCCCGGATGCCGCTTCCGCTCGAGGGCGCGTCGGCGGGCGTCGTGATCCGCAACGCCGGGATCGGGTTGAAGTTCGTGGACGTTTCCGCGCCGCTCCCCCTCGAGGCCCGGGCCGGCGGAGCGATCCGCCGCGCGTGGGGCGACATCGCGGCCGGGGGCGCGCTCGACGCGGGGTACGGCGTCGCCACGAAAGCGCTCGGCGTCGGCGCGGGGGTCGAGGGCACGTGGCGGCGGATGGTCAGCCTGCGGCTGGGGTACCGGTACGGTTCCGCGCTCCGCGCCCTCGATGTCGGGCTGGGCGTCGCCTGGAACGGCGCGCGGCTCGATTACGTCCTCGAGCCCCTCGGCGAAGGGGTGGGCATGAACCACGGCGTCTCGCTCTCGTACCGCTTCGGTCCCGAGCCCGCCGTGGAGACGATCGATGCCGCCGCCGAGTCCCCGGCGACGCAGCAGGCGTTCGCGCCGGCCGTGACGCCCGCGCCGTCCCCGGCGGACCAGGAATACGCGGAGGCCTCGCGGCTCTACGCCGCGGGCGATTACGACGGCGCGTGGGGTCACGCGTACAAGGCGATTCAGGCCGACCCGTCCCGCGCCGACGCCTGGCAGGTCATCGGGAACTGCCAGATGACCAAGGGGGACAAGGCGGGGGCGCTGCAGTCGTACCGCGCGTCGCTCCAACTGAACCCGAACAACCCCGCGCTCAAGGCGTGGGTGGACCAGAACCCGTGAGGGGCCTGGGAATGCTCCTCGTGATCCTGCTCGTTACCGGTTCGGCGCCGCGTGCCGAGGACGCTCCGACGAAGAAGTGGGACAAGGTCTTCGACTCCGGAGGATCCGACGGCTTGTGGGCCAACGGGATCGATCCGGCGGGGAACGCCGTGCTGGTGGTGGTCAGCGACCCGCCGGCGGGGAGTTCGGCCGCCAGAACGTTTCGCCAGGTGATCTGGGGCCCCGACGGCACGCAGAAGAGCGCGGCCGTATTGAACACTGCGGAGTTCGGGACGGTGTTCACGCCCAGCGTCCTGCTCGATTCGAGAGCCGCCGTGTACCTCTACGGCCGGGTGCCGATGACGCGGGCCAACTGCGCCGGTACGAAGGACCGGGGAGTCCTCATCGAGCGCATGGCGACGGACGGGAGTGTCGCCGTGCGTCATCGCTACGAACCCGCGGAGAATATCTCGATCAGCGACGTGGGGGTCGACAAGGCCGGAAACGTCTTCCTGGCCGGGCTCGCGCTGTACGAGACCGGCACGTCGCCGTGCCGGACCGAGTACCGGTACGCGCTGGTCAAGTTCGATGCCGCCGGAACGCGGCAGTGGGTCTTCACCGAGCCTTGGAGCGGCACGGTGTACCTGAGCAGTATCGTGCCCGACGACGCGGGCGGGATCTTCTGGCTGGGCACCGCGCGCGCCTGCAGCGGATGCTACGAAACGTGCCCGGCGGACCTCCGGCTCCTCAAGGTGGACGCGACCGGGACGCGCGCGTCCGGATTCGGCTCCGGCGGGATCAAGACGGATGACTGGGGCGCCTCGGAAGACTATGTCTCCTGGGCGACCGTCGATGCGCTCGGCAACGTCCTCGTGGGGGGATGGTCGCGGACCTACGCGCCGGCCTCGTGCTTCGCCCCGGACACCTCGGTCTTGAAGCTCGCGCGCTACAGCGGAGCGACCGGTGCTCGCCTGACGTTCACCGAGGTATGGGATGAGCTCGCCAACTCGGGTGGAACGAGCCTCCTCGGACCCGACGCTGCGGGGAATTGGGGGTTCCTCAAGGTGACTGCGACTCCCACGGGGACGGAGATGGTGAACATCAGTTACGAAATCTCCAAGTACCTTCCCGCCGGGTCCCTCGCCTGGACGGCGACGAAGGACATGCGGGACACCCGGTACTACCAGAGCGCCGGGGGAAGGATGGACGCCGGCGGGAACGTGTTCGTGGTGCTGAACTCGTACACCACCACCGGGAGCGGTGCCACGGAGGCGCTCTCCGGAACCTTCAGCCTTCTCAAGTATGCGAAGGCCGACGGCGCGGTGGCCTGGACGGTGCCGTACGACGGGCCCGCGGTCAATTTCGCGTACGGCGATATGGCGGACGAAGGGGGGAGCCTGAGCGTCATCGCGGTCGCAAGGCCGTCCGGGACCTGCGCCGACTGCGACGCGCTGGACGACGTCCGCACGGTCCGCTACCTCCCGGCCGACGCCATCCAGGTGACCCCCGCGCCCGAGGACCCGAACAACAAGGAGCCGCAGCTGACCGCCGCGTCGTCCGCCGGGGCGCTCAACCCCGAGAAGGGGCAGGACATCGTCGTGCGCATCCGCCCCACGACGCCCGGGACGGACGGCGTGGCGGCCGTGGTGTACGCCGCGGACGGGCGCGCCGTGCGGACGACCCTGACGATCCTCCCCTCCGGCGAGACGGTGCTCGTCGGCTGGAACGGGAAGGACGAGGCGGGGGTCGCCGTGGCGTCCGGCCTGTACCTGATGCGCATCGCCGCGCCCGGCGTGAAGAAGCTCGTCAAGGTGGTGGTGGCCCGGTAGTATAATCGCGGCATGGCGAAGACCTGGAAGTTCGTGGGCATCAACTTCGACCACATGCACATGGGGGACCTCCTGCGCATGGTGCGCGAGCACCCGGACGCCGAGATCGCGGGGGTGTGCGACGAGGATCCGAAGCGGATGGAGGGGACGAGCGAGGCCCTCGGCATCCCGCGGGACCGGGTGTTCACCGACTACCGGGCCTGCCTGAAGCGGACCAAGCCCGACGTCGCGATCCTGTGCCCGTCAACGGGCCGCCACGCGGAGTACGTCAAGAAGGTCGCGCCGTTCGGCGTGCACGTCTTCGTCGAGAAACCGTTCGCGGCGTCGCTCCGGGACGCGGACGCCATGATCGCAGCCGTGAAGAAGACGAAGAAGACCCTGGTCATCAACTGGCCGCTCGCGTGGTACCCGCCGCACGTGACGACGAAGCGGCTGATCGACGAAGGAAGGATCGGCGAGCTGCTCGAGGTCCACTACTACGACGGCAACCGGGGGCCGCTCCGGCACATCGCCGACAAGGTGGAGATCACCGCGGCCGCGGCCGACCGGGAAAAGTCCAAGAGCTGGAGGTACCACAAGGCCCGGGGCGGAGGGACGCTCAACGATTACCTCGGATACGGCGTCACGCTGGGGACCTGGTTCCACGGTGGGAAGGCGCCGCTGGAGGTGACCTGCACGGTGGATGCGCGGCCCGGTCTACAAGTCGACGAGCACAGCGTGACGGTGGCCCGGTACGCGTGCGGTCTCTCGAAGTTCGAGACGCGGTGGGGGACGTTCACGGACCCCTGGACGAACCAGCCGCAGCCCAAGTGCGGCTTCGTGCTCATGGGAACCAAGGGCACGATCAGCTCGTACGACTACGAGAAGACGATCAGGGTTCAAACGCGCGCGCACCCGGAGGGCGAGGAGCTTCCGGTGGACGTTCTGCCCGTGGGGAAACGCAATCCGATCGAATTCTTTATTTCGATGGTTTCAAGTGGAGAGAAGATTACCGGCCCCCTGGACCCCGCGCTGTGCCGGATCGGCCAGCGGATCGTGGACTCGGCGGCGCTCAGCGCCCGGCTCAAGAAGACGGTGAAGCTCGTTGGCTGATCGTCGCAAGGATTACGCGCTTTCCGGCCGCACGGCCGAGCGGCGGATCCGGCCGCCGCTCCTGCCCTACGCGCCCCGCGATCCCAAGGGGTACCGCCCTCCGATCGCGCTGATCGGCTGCGGCGGGATCACCGAGTCCCACTTGACGGCGTACAAAAGCGCGGGCTACAACGTCGTCGCGCTGTGCGATCTCGACGAGGACCGGGCCCGCAAGCGGCAGGCCCATTTCTACCCGGGGGCGGCCGTCTACACGGACTACCGCCGCGTGCTGGAGCGCAAGGACGTGGAGGTCGTGGACGTCGCCACGTACCCGATGGAGCGCGTGCCCATCATCGAGGCCGCGCTGCGGGCGAGGAAGCACGTGCTCAGCCAGAAGCCGTTCGTGCTCGATCTCTCGACCGGCGACCGGCTCGTGAAGCTGGCCGCGAAGCAGGGCGTCAAGCTCGCCGTCAACCAGAACGGCCGGTGGGCGCCGCACTTCGCGTGGATCCGGCACGCCGTCGCGCGCGGGCTGATCGGGGACCTCATGAGCGTCCACGCGGGCGTGCACTGGGACCACACCTGGACGGTGGGGACGCCCTTCGAGAACTTCCGCGACCTCGTGCTCTACGATTTCGGCATCCACTGGTTCGACATGGTCAGCCACCTGATCGGCCGCCGGAAGATCACCCGCGTGTACGCCTCCAAGTCCCGCGCCGTCGGCCAGCGCGCCCGGCCGCCGATGCTCGCGCAGGCCATCGTGCAGTTCGCGGGCGGGCAGGCGTCGCTGATCTTCGACGCGCACGTCCAGTTCGGGCCGCAGGACCGGACCTACATCGGCGGCACGAAGGGGGCGATCACCAGCATGGGCCCCAACTTGGGCCGGCAGCTTGTGACGCTCTACACGGCGCAGGGAACCGCCGCGCCCGTGCTCAAGGGCCGCTGGTTCCCCGACGGCTTCCACGGGACGATGGGCGAGCTGCTCTGCGCCATCGCGGAGAAGCGCGAACCGCTCAACGGCGCCCGCGAGAACCTGCGCAGCCTCGCGCTGTGCTTCGCGGCCATCGCCGCGGCGACGGACGGCAAACCCCGCGTGCCGGGCACCGTCCGGCGCCTGCCGCCCGGCTCGGCGCCGGGGGTCTGAGCGGGCTTGCCGACGAGGGAGGATCATCGATGAACAAGTTCAAGGGCATCGCTTTCAACACCGCGAACCTGGTGGGACAAGTGACGAACTGGAAGTTCGAGCTCTCGCACTGGATGGACCAGCACCACGCCACGGTCAAGGCAATGGACGAGAAGCGCTGGGCGGAGATCTGCGCGAAGATCGCCGCTTGCGGCTACCGCGCCGTGGAGGTCTGGGCGGCGCACGTCGAGCCGGTCGAGCGCGACGTGGCGAAGGCGATGGTCTGGAAGCGGATCATGGCCGACCACGGGCTCGTGCCCATCGCCTATGCGGGCGGGATCAGCGAGGACAGCGCGCGCGTCTGTTCCTGGCTCGGCATTCCTCAAACCGCCGGCGGGATCGGCGGCGCGACCCTCGCGCAGGTCACGGCCCTCTGCAAGAAGCACGGGATCAAGCACAACCACGAGAACCATCCCGAGAAGAGCGCGCAGGAGATCCTCGCGAAGATCGGAGGCGGGAACGAGTGCGTCGGCGTGGCGGTGGACACCGGCTGGCTCGGGACGCAGGGCGTGAACGCGCCGGAGGCGATCCGGGAGCTGGGGTCCCTCGTGCGCCACGTGCACATCAAGGACGTCAAGGCGGCGGGGGGGCACGCGACCTGCATGCTGGGCGAGGGCTGCGTGGACGTGGCCCAGGTGCTCTGCGCCCTGGACCAGACCGGCTACACCGGCTGGCTGTCCTGGGAGGACGAACCCGAGGACCGCAATCCTTTCGAGTCAGCCGTCCGCAACCGGGAGTGGCTGGAGGCGCGCATCGCGTGACGACCCCGACCGCGCGCGAAGAGGACGTGGTCTGAAGACAACGGTGACGCCCGACCGGGTCCGCGCGGCCCTCTACGCGGAACGGATCGTCGCCGTGCTGCGGGAGCGCGACGCCGCCACTTGCCTCGCGAAGGCGCGGGCGCTCGCCGCGGGCGGGCTGCGCGCGCTCGAGGTCACCTGGACGACCCCGGCGGCGGCCGGGGTGGTGCGCGGCATCGCCCGCGCTCGACTCGGCCTTCCCGGCGCCGGCTCCATCATGAGTGTCGCGCAAGCGCGGGAGGCGGTCGCCGCGGGCGCCGTCTTCCTCGTGTCCCCGGTCGTCGTCGCGGCCGTCCTGACGTGGGCCCGCCGCCGGAACGTTCTCTACATCGGGGGCGCGCTGACGCCGTCCGAGATCGCGGCGGCGTGGGGAAGGGGCATCCGGCCCGTGAAGGTCTTCCCCTGCTCGGCGCTCGGCGGTCCCGCCTACCTCAAGGCCTTGCTCGGGCCGATGCCGTATCTGGAGTTGTGCCCGACCGGGGGCGTCACGCTGGAGAACTGGCGCGACCACCTCGCCGCGGGCGCGCGCGTCGTGGGACTCGGGGACGCGCTGACGGGAGCGCGCGATCTCGCCGCGACGGCCGCCCGCTTGCACCGGCTGGCGCGCGCGGTCTGACGCCGCCGGGGCGGTGCTAAGATGGCATTACCCCATGAGCAAGCGGATGTCCTCCTTGCTGGCGCTGTCGCTGGTCGCGCTGTTGGGCGGGATGACGGCGGCGGTGCGGTGGTCGCAGGACGCGATCCCCGCCGACCGGTCCGATTCCGTCGGCTCTCCGACCGGCGAAGACGGGCATCACGACGATCGTGGCGGACCGCCCCCGGTGGTGCTCGCCGCCTTCCTG
>CAYHEI010000025.1:0-14736 GCA_964355385.1 uncultured bacterium
ACTCTTTCCCTACACGACGCTCTTCCGATCTGTCCCAGACCCGGAGATTCGTGGCCATGCTGTTGCAGTAGGAGTTGTACAGCACGATGGTGTACGTGACCGGATCGCCGACGTACACGTCCCCCGGAGACACCTGCTTGGACATGGTGACCGCCGCGCCGTACGACGTCACCGTCAGCGCCAGGAACTCCGCGTCGTCCAGGTAGTTCGTCGCGCTCGCCGTGGTCGCGATCGGAGCGAACCAGCCCGGGTCCTTGGTCACCTTAACGCGGAAGGCGAGCTGGCCGGATTTCCCCGGACCGACGCGGTTGATCACCCAGCGCAGCACCACCGGCGGCGGCTGCGCCGCGGGCGGCTCGCCCGCCGTCCAGGGCCCCGTGAGGACGGGAGCCCAGGCCGCCGCCGCCAGGCCGGGGGTCCCGAGCGAATCGTTCTGGGCCCAGACCGCCAGGCTGCCCGGGATCCAGTCCACGGAATCCGGCAGCGTGTCGGTGATGGTGAGATCGTAGCTCGTGGCTTCCCCGAGGTTCTTCCAGGAAATGCTATAGGTCAGGACGTCGCCCGCGCACACGGTGCTCGGCGGAGCGGGACTCACGCTCATCGCAATCGAGGGGACCGCGCGCTTCAGCGCCTCGATATTGGTGGTGACGTACTGCGCGAATGACTCGATGCCGTTCGGCACCAGCGTCATCGGCGTTTCGCCCCAAAAGTAGACGATCGCCCCGTCCTGCACCGTCTTGCCCTCGATGGGGAAGAACCAGGCGGCCTGCTTGGCATTATCCCAAGAGGCAAAGACCAGGCGGTCGGGCACCTTGGGCTGATTCAGCAGGCTGCCGCCCTGCACGGTGCCGAAGATGCTATAGGCCGGCGATGAGGTGGGATCCAACTCCTCATAGCGCCTGAAGTTCGGGGTGGAATAGCCGGTGTCGCTCCAGGTGAACGGCAGGTCCGGATCGCGCGACCGGAAGTGTGGAGCGTCGACCCCCGCCACCTTCCAGTCCCAGAGCGAGCGCACTCCGTACGAGAGGATCCCCGACGAGACGTTCTCGACCCGGATCGTGTGGCGGACGGAGGTATTGGCAAGCTGGGTCCCCTGAATCACGACCTCCTGCGTCACCTTGAAGGTCCCCAGATCGTACACAACGCTGAAACCGGAGCCGCCGAACGGCGTCGAGAAGTTCCAAGGTTGGGAGTTCATATAGCGCAGCGTCCAGCCGGGCGAAGGGCTGGGCGGGCGACCCGTCCACGCGTTCACCCATTCCGTCATGGTCGTGTAGTCCCGCACGGTGATGAAACTCGTGTCCACGATCGGCGTCGGAAGGGTGGCACCGAACAGCACGTTCGTGTCCGGCTGAGGATGTCCAGCACCCGTCTTGACCGTGAAGAGCCCGATTCGGTCCGGGCTGTCATACGTGATGACCGTCAGGATGCCGTTCGTGAAGTCATATTGCGTGGCGCGCGCTCCACCCCCGAACAAGACAATCCCCAGGGCCCCCAGCACCCCGCCCCGCCATCCTCGTCCGCTCGCTCTCACCCGGCTCCTTCGCGCTCCCTGGGTAGTAGTATATGCGGTTTCGCGAGCATCCGGCGGTGTACAATGCCCCGCGATGCTCACGGAGTTCGCGCGCGCCGGACGGTACGACCTGGATGGGGCCGCCGATCCGCTGGCCTCCGGCGACAATCTCCTGATCCGGGGCGACAATCTGGAGGCCCTGCGCGCGCTGCGCCCGCGCTTCGACGGTGCCATCGCGTGCGTCTACACCGACCCGCCGTTCAACACCGGCGCCGCGGGCGGCCATTACGAGGACGCGCTGGAGGACGCGCGCTGGGCGGACATGATGCGCCCCCGCCTGGAAGCGTTGCGCCCCTTGCTGCATCCCGCCCACGGGATCGTCTTCGTCCACATCGACCACCGGCAGCTCGCGCCACTCAAGCTGCTGCTGGACACCGTCTTCGGCCGCGAGAACTTCGTCTCCCTCGTCACCGTCAAGGTGAAGGACGCGGCGGGCGTCGGGCAGCAGAGCCTCATCTTCGACGTGTGCGAGTACCTTCTCGCCTACGCGCGCGACATCCGGAAGCTCCGCGCGCGGGGCGCGGGCCCCGGCCGCGCGGACGAACCCCGTCCCGGCCCGGTCCGAGGGTACCACAAGGCGGTGCTCGACTTCGGCGCCGCGGAACCCGCCGGCACGGTACGGCGGCCGCGGATGGGCGACGTCAGGATCTTCCGCTGCCGCGGCGCGCGGATCGGCCGGTTCGGCCCCCGGACGTCCGCGGCGGAGTACGCGCGGCACTTCGACCGCCTGTTCGCGGACTACAATCCCGGCGGGGGCTCGATCCTCGAACTGCGCGACGCGCTCCCGGAGCGCGGCCTCTCCTGCATCGAGTACGTCCCGACCAAGGGCCGCGGGAAGGGCGCCGTGACGCAGGTGTATTTCCTCAACCGCCGCATCCTGTCCTGGCTCAAGGACACGGCGACGCTCGACCCGCAGGGGCGGATCGCGCGCGCGGGGCGGCTCACGAACCTGTGGGACATCCCGAACGCCTCCCTCTTCGGCGAGGGCGGCGTGGAATTCCGGAACGGGAAGAAGCCCGAAGCGCTCGTCGCGCGCGTGCTCGCCTTGGCCAGCCGGCCCGGCGACTGGGTGCTCGACGCCTTTCTCGGCAGCGGCACCACCGCCGCGGTGGCGCACAAGCTGGGCCGAAAGTGGATCGGCATCGAGAGCGGCGACCAGGCGGAGACGCATTGCCTGCCGCGCTTGCGGCGGGTGGTGGCGGGCGACGATCCGACGGGCGTGACGAAGGCGACGGGCTGGACGGGCGGAGGCTCCTTTGCGCTAGTGGGGGTTTTGGGGGGTTTTTGGGTTTTTGGGGCATTGGGGACGCTATTCAATAATTAACTATCTCGGAGATACTTAATTATTGAATAGCGTCCCCAGAAGGCGGGAGGAGAGGCGGGACGCGAGGTCGGGCACCGCGGCGCCGAGCTCTTCCTCGTTCCGCCCCGTCGCCCGAGCGCTCCAGAGGGCGCGGCCGGTCGCGCAGTCCACGAGACGCACCGTCAGCACGAAGCCCCCTCCCTCCCGACCGAATGTCCCGGCGACCACCCGCGTGGCGCCCACAAGACGCCCCATCCGGGCCGCGCACGCGTCCCCCGCGCACTCGTTCGGCTCCGTCGCGTGCTCGGCGAGCGCCTGCTCCATCGCGGCGCGCTCGACCACGTCCAGCCCGTCCCGCGCCGCCCCCCCCCCGCCCCCCCCCGACCCCCCCCCCCCCCCCGCCCCCCCGGGGCCCCCCCCCCCCCACCGGGGGGCCCCCGCCCCCCCGCGCACGGGTGGGGCTGCGTCGCGTGCGCGGCGTGCGCCTGCGCCCGCGCGGCGCGCTCGCCCACGCCCCGCCCGGCCCGCGCGGCGCGCGCGCCGCGCAGCCAGTCCCCCGCCACGGCCGCGTCCGCGGCGGGCACGCCCACCGCTTCGGGAGTCGCCACGGCCACGATCGGGATCGTGGAGGCGGCGAGGCCGGGCGACTCCCCTCCTTCGGCGACGAGATCCGTCTCGACGGGGGCTTCCGCGAGCGGGACCGCGGCAGTCGTGCGCCGCTCCGCCGCCGCCCGCGCGGCCGGCGTCCCGATCGCCGCGAGGCCCGCGGCCGCCTGCGCACGAACGGCCGGGGACGAATCGTCCAGCAGGTCCGCGAGCGCCGCGATCCGCTCCGGGTCGCATCCCCGCATCCGGCCCAGCGCGCGCGCCCCCCAGTAACGAACCGCTTCGTCCTCGTCCGCGGCGGCCTCCCGCAACGGGGCGAGCGCGGCGGGACCGATGGCCGCGAGCGCGTCGGCGGTGGCCCCGGGAATCGGCCACTCGGGATCACGCAGGCCCGCGAGCAGCGCCGGGATCGCCGACCGGGCGTGATGGCCCATCTGCTCGAGGATCCGAACCGCCTGGAAACGCAGGCCCTCGTCCGCGCCGCGCACGAGGCCGATGAGCCGGTCGACGGCCGGCTCCCCCGCCCGCACCAGGTCGTCCGCGGCGCCCGCGCGCGCGCGGCGGTCGGGAGAGGAGAGCTCCGAGACGGCGGCGGCGACGCGGTCCGAATCTGGGCCGACGTGCAGCAAGGCGCAGCCGGCGGTCAGAACAGCCGCGAGGCTGCAGGCCCCGCGGGAGCGGATCAGAGCCGCGACAGGGCTTCGGCGACCACGCGCATCCCGCCCGCCAGCACCACCGAGGAATACTCCTCCTCGCGGGGGCGCACCTCGAGGGAGAGCCAGCCGCCGCCGGCCTTCTTGTGGAAGCCGTAGCGCTCCAGCGCGCGCAGGAACTCCGCGACCTGGTCCACGCCCGCCAGGCTGCCCTCGGTGCCGAACGACGGGTGCTGGTCCCCGCGCACCGGGCTGCCGTCGGCCATCACGCAATTCGCGATCTGCGCGTGCACCGTGAAGTTCCGCGCCGCGGAGACCGCGTCCACGACGCGCTCCTTGAGCAAGAGAAGGTGCGCGAGGTCCAAGGTGAGGCCGAAGTTCTCACGCTTGACCTGCTTGGCGAGCTCCACCGCCTCGGCCACGGGTCCGACGAGCCGCTTCTGGTCCGCGTCACGGTCGCAGGGCTCCAACGCGACCGTCAGCCCCAGCTTCCCGCCGTCGTCCGCGAGCTTCTGGAGGGACTCGACCAGGCGGCCCCGGGCCGCCGCGCGCCCCTCCGGCGCCGCGTCGGGTCCGCTCATCACCGTGAAGAGCCGCGCGCCCAGGAAGTGGGCCTCGTCCATGAGGCCCCGCACGCCCGTGACCGCCTCGCCGCGCGCGCCCGCGTCCTCCGCGCCCAGGTCCCAGCCGCGCGCCGCGATGGGCGGCAAGGCGTTGAACGCCACCTGCAGCCCGGCCGAGGCGAGCAGGACCTTGAGCCGCGCCCGCGTCAGCTCGTCCCGGACGTGCGTCACCTCGACCGAGCGCAGGCCGGCCTCCGCCGCGATCGCGCCGGCCGTTTCGACGATGGGTCCCTCACCCGCCAGCACCTGGGGGTAGAGTTGGGGGTGCACAACGCCGAGCTTGAGGGAATCGAGTGATGGCATAAGACGCGTATTTTACCTAAGAATGGCGGCCTTGACCACCTTGGCCTTGCCCTTCGCGCCGCCCGCGCCGTAGGCGCCGACCGCGAACTCACGCGTGGACGCCGCCCCCTTGAGCGTGAGGCGGGTCGCGTGCAGCGGCGCCTTGGTGACTGATGCCCACTTCTTGTCCTTCCCCCGGACGTAGACGTAGTAGCCGGTCGCGCCGGACACGGCGGTCCAGGTGATGGTGACCTTGCCGCGCGCCGGGATCGCCTTGACGCTCGCGGGCGCGGACACGACGGGGGGCGCCGAGGTCCGAAGCGACACCGGCACGCCTGCGGGCCCCTCCCGGCCCTTCGCGTCGAGCGCGAGCACGCGGAAGGCGTAATCGGAGGACGGCTTCAACCCCTTCAGGTTCATCTCGGTGGCCGCAAGTGGAGTCTTGGTGAGCCGGGTGAACGCCGCGTCGCCGGGCCGCCGCACCTCGACGTGGTACCCCTCGGCGATCTCCTGCGCGTCCCAGCGCAGATGGGCGCCCTGCTTGGGCAGCGGCTCGGCCGCCAGGTTGCCGACCGCCCTGAGCCTGGTCGAAGAGCCACCGCCCAGTTTCGCGGTCAGCCCCATGCGGATCCCCTGCAGACCGCCCGTGCCGAGCTCACCCAGCGGGACGTACGCGATGTCGAGCGAGATGCCCGCGAGCGCGATCCCCGCCCCGCCCACGGCGCGGAAGCCGTCCGGCCCCTGGCGCGCGCCTCCCCGCAGCGAGAGCACATCCGCGATCCGCACCTCGAGGCCGGCGCCGCCCCAGGTGCCCTGCTCGTACGTCCCGCCCCCCGAGGCCACCGGCTTCACGACGTCGCCGAGCACCATCGCGCTCACCCACGGCCCGTCCAGGACCGCCCACGCGACGCCCAGCCGCGCCGCCAGCGGAAGCGGATCGCGCTCGTCGCCCAAGAACGTGATGCCGGTGCCGAGGTTCTGCACGGCGAGCCCTGCCGTCAGGTCCTTGCGCCACTGGTAGAGCGCGCCGAGATCGAGCCCCCCGGCGGTGGCCGCGAAGATCTTCGCGTTGCCCAAAGCATCCGTGTACCCGCCCAGCGTACGGCGGATGAACTTCGCCGTGACGCCCACGTAGAGATCGCGGTACCAGGGCTCCTCGGGGACCATCGGACCCGCCGACGCGCCCCACGAAACGGCCGCAAGCAGGTCCGACGAGGAGCCGGGCGGCAAGCCGGACCCCGCCGCCGTGTAGTCGAAGGGCTTGACGCTCGCGTAGGTCCCGCTCAGCGCGACCCCGCCCCACGCGCCCAGCGGCATCCCCGCCGCGAGGAACTCGTGCGAGGCGTCGCCCAGGTAGTTGAGGTGCATCGCCGACAGCTCGATCCCCTTGAGGCGGGCCAGCCCGGCGGGGTTCCACGCGGCCGCGGTCACGTCGTCCGCGAGCCCGGTGAAGTTCTCCCCGAGCGCCGCCGGACGCGCGCCCATGGCGACGCGCAGGAACTCCGCCCCCGACGACCCGCCGCCCGAGGCACGCGCGAGAGAAGCCGCCGCCCAAGCGATGAGCACCACGATTGGAGTTCTCATTTAATCACGATCACCTTCATGAGCTTCTTGAGCTTGCCGACCTGGACGCGCATGAGGTACACCCCCGACGCGACCCGTTTGCCGTCCGCCGCCTTCCCGTCCCAGCCGGGCAGCCCGTCCCCGGACGTGATGTCGTAGTACCCGAGCGCCGGACCCGCGGCGACCGCGTCCGCCCGGTACTCGTACACCGGCAGCCCGGTGATGGTGTAGAAGTTCACCACGACCGCCCCGTCCGTTTCCATCGCGTGCGGGACGCCCAGGCGCTCGCCGCGCACGGGCGCGAACGCGTTCCGCGAGAGGAACATCTCCGTCACCCGCGGCGCGGGCGTGACCGGGCCCTGTTCCACGTACGCCCCGTCGCCCGCCGAGTTCGCGGCGAGGACGCGATACCGGTAGGCGGTGCCGTTCACGAGTCCCATGTCCATGTATTGCAATATCCCGGAGCGCACCGTCGCCACGGGCGCCGTCATGTCGAACGCCGCGCCGTTCGCGGACCGGAAGACCTTGTACCCCGAGAGCGCGCACGACGCCGTCAGCACGCCCGCCGGCGCGGTCCACACGAGCCGCACCGCCCCGCTGCCGGGCGTCAGCACGAGCGAGGCCGGCGCCTCCGGCGGAACGCACGTCGACTTGAGCGCGATCGAGTTCCAGCCGGCGTAGGAGCCGCTGAACGCGGTCCCGGACACCCCCTGTACCTCGTAGGCGTACGGGATGCCGTTCAGGATCGTCGTGTCGGTGTAGGTCCCCGCGGTCGCGGGCACGGTGAACGTCGCGGTGACGGGGCAGCCCGCGCAATCCCTCCGCGAGATGACGAACTGCAACGCCGGGTAGGTCCCCGACACGGCCAGCGCGGGCGACCAGGCCAGCGTCACCGCGCCCGCAGAGACCGTCGCGGTCAGCCCCGTGGGGGGGTTGACGATCGTCGCGAGCGGCTGCCCGGCAGCGCCGTTACTCGAGATGCCCTGGTGGCCGAACACATCGAAGGCCGCGACGGTGTAGGTGTACGTCGCCAGGTTCGCGGGCGTCGTATCCACGAAGTTCAAGGCCGTCGTCGTGCCCACGAGCACCGACCCCGCGGTGGAAGCCCGGTAAATGTTGTAGCCGGCTACGCCGAAGGACCCGCCGGCGACGGCCTTCCAGCTCAGAAGCGCCGCGGAGTTGACCGGGATGGCCAGCAGACCCGTCGGCTTCGCGGGTGGCGCGAAGGGCACCCCCGAGGTTTCCGCGCTCGGCCCCGAGAGGTTGCCGAACACGTCCTCGGTGCGCACGGTGTAGTAGTAGCGCGTGCCGTTGACCAGCCCCGAGTCCGCGAACGACGTGGCGTTCGCGGCGAGCCGTTCGACGGTGGTCGCCGCGCCCGATGCGGTCCCGCGATACACGTGGTAGCGCAGAATGCCGAACGTCGTCTGGACGAAGGTCGTGGTGGACCAGCCCACGGTGAGCACGGCGAGCCCCTCCTTGTACACCGTCAGCCCCGTGGGAGCGAGCGGCGGCACGAAGGGCACCGCGGATTTGACGTTCGACTGCGGCCCCTCGACCGGGGGCGACCCCGTGCCCTCCGGCACCACGTAGTACTTGTACAGGGCGCCGTTCGAGAGCGCGGTGTCGCCCACGCACAGGACGGTCGCGGAGAGGGTCTGCGCCAGCGCGAACGGCAGGTTGAACGACGACCGGTACAGCTTGTAACCCCCCGTGGCCGGCGGCGGGGCCGCGGGCGACCAGCAGACGTCCACGCGCCGGTCGGACGCGGTGATCGTCGTGATGGACGCGGCGTACGGCGCGGGACCCGGCGTCGCGCCGGCCGCGTTCGAATGCGGCCCCAGCTCGGCCAGCGACCGGATGTCGTGGAAGGCGCGGACCCGGTAGGTGTAGTCCACCCCGTTGGTCACCGTGTCGGTGAACGCGACCGCCGCCGCGCCGAAGACCGTTCCCGCCACCCGCTCCGAGTAGTTCAGCGGCGGCCCCGCGGCCCGGTAGACGATGTAGCCGCTGATGCCGGCGGGAGCCGTGGGGACGGTCCACGCGAGGGTCGCGTGCCCGTCTCCCGGAACCGCCGAGAGGCTCAGGGGCGTCCCCAGCGGCATGGCGCGGACGGAAGCGGAATAGGTCGAGCCGCCGATCGAGTCCACGGCGGCGACCTGGTAGTAGTAATACGTTCCGTTCACCGTCCCGGAGTCCGCGTACGTGGTGCTCGCGGGCGGCGGCGGCGTGACGTACACCGAGCCGATGAGCGCGGGCGCGGTCGCGAGGTCGAGCGCACGGTACACCCGGTACGTGGTCACGGGCACGAACTCCCCCGTGGGGTCCAACCAGGTCAGCGCCGCGCTCGCGTCGCCCGCGGTCACGAAGAGCGTCGGCGTTCCGGGGACGCCGACGGCGGCCGAGGGCGAGCCCGACGCCTCGGCGCTTGTGGCGGAGAAGTTCCCCGCGACGTCCACCGCCCTGATCTTGTAGAAGTACGTCGTCCCGTTGACGAGCCCCGTGTCGGTGAAGAAGGTGACGGAGAGCGGCGACCCGTTCACCGGCGAGGCGAGGTTCTCGGCATCCGCCGCCAGCCCCCGATACACGTTGTACGCGTTCACCGCGAACGTCGTGGGCACCGGCGCGGTCCACCCCACCGTGAGCGTCCCGTTGCCGCGCTGGACCGTGAGGCCCGCCGGCGGCTGCGGCAGGGCGAACGGCATCCCGGCGGCGGGCGCGGAAGGCAGGCCCGCGATCGGCGGACTCGCGTTATCGAACGCCGCGATCCGGTACGTCCAGGACACCCCGTTGGTCACCGCCAGGTCGTCGTAGTACGTCGCGCCCGCCGCCACGGTGGTCAGCAGGGCCGACGGGAGCGCCCCCGAGGCGCGATAGACCGAGTACCCCCCGAGGGGATTCCCGCCCGCCGTCGCGGGTGACCAGGCCACGGAAAGCTTCTGGTCGAAGACGGCGATCCGGGTGATCGTCGGCGTGGACGGCGCCTGAACTCCGCTCCCGGCTGCGGTGTTCGAGAAGGGCCCGAGATCCGCCAAGGAGAGGATGTCGTTGAACGCTCGCACGCGGTACGTGTAGACGACGCCGTTCGTCACGGTGTCCGTGAAGCTGATCGTGGAGGCGCCGAACACCGTGCCCGCGGGTTTCTCGGACTGGTTCAGCGGGGGTCCCGCGGCGCGATAGACCAGGTATCCGCTGATGCCCGCGGGGACCGCCGGAGCCGTCCAGGCCAGCGTGAGCCGGCCGTCGCCGGGGACGACGGAGAGGCTCGTCGGCGCGCCCAGGGGCATCACCCGGCCCGGCGCGGAGTAGGTCGAGCTGCCGATCGAGTCCACCGCGGCCACGCGGAAGTAATAGTACGTCCCGTTCGCCAGCCCGGTGTCCGTGTACGACCAGGACGCCGGAACGGGCCAGGTGGTCGTCACCGTCATCACCAGCGCCGGCGCGGCGGCGAGCGTGAGCGCGCGGTACACCGCGTAGGTGCTCACCGGCTCGTGCTCGCCCGTCACGGTGAGCCACGTCAGCGCGGCGCGCGCGTCCCCCGCCGCGACGAACTACGTCGGGGAGACCGGCGGGCCGAGCACCGCCGTGGGCGCGGCGGAGATCTCCGCGCTCGTCGTCGACGCGTGGCCCTGGTCATCCAGCGTACGGACCTTGTAGAAATACACGGTCCCGTTGACCAGCCCGGTGTCCGTGAAGAACGTCGCCGTCACGGGCGAGACATTCACCGGCGTCACGAGATTCTCCCCGTTCGCCGCGAGCCCGCGATAGACGTTGTACGAAGCCGGCGCGAAGGTCGTCGGAGCCGGCGGCATCCACCCCACCGTCAGGGAGCCGTTCCCCTTCTGCACGGTGAGCGCGGAGGGCGGTTGCGGCGCCGCGAACGGCACCGCCGACCCGACGCCCGATTGCGCCCCTTCGGTGGGCGGCAAGGTGTTGTCGAAGGTCGCGATCTTGTACGACCAGCTCACGCCGTTCGTGACCGTGGTGTCGTCGAAGTAGGTCGTGGACACCGCCGTCAACAGGACGAACGACAGGGGCCCGGACGCGCGATAGATGGAGTACCCCCCGATGGGATTGGTGCCCGCCACGGCGCCTCCCCAGGCGAGCGTCAGGCGCTGGTTCCCGGGAATGATCGGCTGCAGCACCGGCGCCGACGGCGCCACCGCCGAGGTCATGGAGATGGTCGCGGAGAACTGACTGTAGTTCACCCCCGGCTCCGCGAGGCGGTCCGCGGCCCGGACGCGATACGTGTAGAGGACGCCGTTCGCGACCGTCGTGTCGGTGAAGATCGTCGCCGCGGGGCCGAACACCGTGGCGGTCACGGCCCAGCCCTGCGTGGGCGACATGCGGTAGACGACGAACGCGGACACCCCCGCGTTTCCGCCCGGCACGGTCCAACGCAGCACGACGCGGTTGTTGCCCGCGGAGGCGGTCAGCGTGGACGGCGTTCCGAGCGGCAACGCGAACGCCCCGGGCGAGTCCGTCACGACGCCCCAGTCGTCGGCGCGCACGACGTAGTACGCCGGCGTGCCGTTCGTGACTCCCAGGTCCGTGAACGGCCCCGGCGGCACCCCCGTCACCGTGACCGTGAGGACGGTCACGGGACCCGCGAACGTATTCCGGTAGACCGCGTACGTGGTGACGTTGCCCCGGAAGCTGGTGGACTGGTTCCACGCCAGGACGACCCGCGCGTCGGCCGCCACGGCGGACAAGATCGGCGCCGAGGGCGGTCCCGCGGGGAGCGCGGCGACCGTGCCGGAAAGCGGCCCCGCCCAGCCCAGATCGTGCAAGGCCCCGACGCGGTAGTAGAGCCGCTGGCCCGGCGTCACGTCGCTGTCGGTGTACTCCGTGGCGTGGAACCCGGCCGGCACGTTCTGCCAGCGCGTCGTCGCGAGCGCGTACGGTCCGCCCGAGTCCGTCGCGCGGTACACCCGGTAGGCGGTCACGAACAGCGGGCCCGTCACCGTCACGGGGCTCCAGTTCAGGTACACCGTGCTCGAACCCATGACCACCAGCGCGGACAGGCCGGACGGCGCGGACGCGGGGAACGCCGCGACCTCGTCGCTCGACTGGGAGTACGCCGTGTTGCCGAGCGCGCACTTGGTGTCGAACGCCTTCACCCGGAAGTAGTACACGGTGCCGTCGGCGAGCGGGCTGTCCACGTAGATCGAGGCGGAGCCGTCGAGCGTCTCCGAGAACGCGACCGTCCCTTCCATCAGGTTCGCCGGGTTCAGCGGATACGTCGCCCGGTAGACGGCGTAGCCCGAGACCGCGCAACTCGTCACGTAGGACGTCGCCCACGCGAGGCGCACGGACGCGGGAGCCGCGAGCGCGGTCACGCCGAGCGGCTTCGTCGGCGGGTCCTCGAGCGCGGCCAGCGGAGCGCCGGCCACCGAGACGGAACAGCCCGACGGGTGCAGGGCGAAGCTCGCGTCGAACGCCGCCACCTGGTAGTTGTTGATCTCGGCGTTGACGGCGCCGGTGTCCAGGAACTGGTGCACGTCCGCGGGCACCGTGCCGATGACCACCACGGGGCACGGCGCGGCCGTCCAGGTCGCGCGGTACACGACGTAGCCCGAGACGGCGAACGTCCCCGCGGCGGACGGGTTCCAGGTGAGGAAGACGCGCCCGTCGCCCGGCACCGTCGCGAGCCCGCCGGGCACGCCGGGCGGCGCGTACGGAGTCCCCGACGCCTCCCCGCTCACCAGGTGGGAGGCGTGCCAACGGGTGTCGACGGATTGGACGTGGTAGAAATACGTTGTCCCATTCGCCGCGCTCGAGTCGTCGTAGAACGTCGCGTAGACGTCGCTCCCCGTCTGGAGGAGGTCCACCAGCCCCGGGTAGGTCGCGCGGAGCACCCGATACGCGGTCACGGGGTACGTGGTGTCAACGGGCGGAGTCCAGTTAAGCAGGATCGTACCGTTGCCCTCCAGCGCGGTCAGTCCCGACGGCGGCGCGGGATCGGTGAACGCGGACGCCGACACCGCCGCCCAGTCTCCTTCGAAATACTTTGCTTCCATTGGAACCACCCGATAATAGTAGAAGACGTCGTTGGTCCGGCCCGTGTCGAGGTAGGCGTCGGCGTCCCCGGGCGCCACGAAGGCGATCAAGCTCCCGCCAGTCGTCGCGTAGGTCGCGCGGTAGATGTTGTAGCCGACGACATCCAGGCTGCGCGTAGCGGAGGGAATCCAGGACAGACTCAGCATGCCGTCGTGCTCGTAGGGCTCACCCAGGATCGTCAGCCCGGTGGGCGCCCGCGCGGGCACCCGCGGGGTCGCCTCCGCCGGGGGCGAATACAGCGGCGCGAACGGCGAGACGAGCTGGGCGCTCTCGTTCGGGGGGGCCTGCCCGTCGAAGGACCGAATGGCGTAGTAGTACGTCAGCCCGCCCATGACCGTCCCGTCGAGATAGATCGAGGACCCCGTCCCCACCGCGTCGCCGACCGCCGCGAAGCATGGGGACGCCGGGACGCAGGTGGAGCGGTACACCCGGTACCCGGATACGCCGTAGGTGAAGCAGGTCGCGCAGGTCACGGGAGTCCAATCAAGCTGCACCCAGGACGTCGCCGAGACGGCCGCAAGGACGGCCGGCGGATCGGGCGGAATCGCCGGGACGGCGCCGACCTCGACCGACGACGCGCTCAGGTTCCCGCCCGTGTCCAGCGTCCGGAGGACGTAGTAGTACGGGATCCCCCCCGCGGGAATCGTCGCGTCCACGTACACGCTGGCAGCCGCGCCGCTCGCGAGATCCAGCAGCGCTTGCGCGCCGGGCGTCGTCGCCCGGAAGACGCGGAAGCCGGACACGGCGAACGTGCCCGCGGCGGTGAAGCTCCAGGAGAGCGCCACCAGGTTCGCCCGCGGAGCCGCCGTGAGGTTGAACGGCGGCGTCGGCGGGGCGAACGGCGTGACGGCCACCTCGGCGGACAGGATGAACCCGACGTTCCCCCGGGTGTCCACCGCCGCGAGGTGGTAGTAGTAGGTCCACCCGTTCGTCAGCCCGGAATCCGTGAACGTGGTGGCCGGGACGAACCCGCCCACCCGGGCGGCGGGGGCGAGATCGGCGCGCCCCGCCACGGGCGCCCGGTACACCTGGTAGGACGTGATCGGGAAGGCGCCCGCGGGCGGGGCGGGCGCGACGGCCCAGGAAAGCGACGCCGCGCCGTTCCCGGGGAGGCCGGACAAGCCCGTCGGGGGAACCGGGTCGGCGTAGGGCGCCCCCTCCACCGCCGCCCGCGCGCTCTCGAAGAACTTCGACTCGACCGCGGCGACCATGTAGTAGTACTGCTGCGTATTCGCGAGCGCGACGTCCACGTAGGACACGGCTTCCCAGCTCGACACGAAGACGCTGGACGTCACGCCGCCCGCGAAGGTCGCCCGGTACACCTGGTAGCCGATCACGTCCAGGCTGCCCGTGGCGGACATGATCCAGGAGAGCCGGAGTTTGCCATCGTGCTCCGTCGGGCCGTACAGGATCGTGAGCCCGCCCGGCACGCCCGCGGGCACCCGCGGGGTGGCGAACACCGTCGCGGAGTACCGCGCGTCGAAGGGCGCCGTCAGCCACGCGCTCTCGTTCGGTGGAGCCTGGTTGTCGAAGGTCCGGACGCTGTAGTAGTACGTCAGCCCGCCCGTGACCGTGCCGTCCACGTACGTCGAGGCGCCCGCGCCCGCGGCCGTGCCCACAGGCAGCGTCCAGCCCGCGGCCGGGTCCGTCGAGCGGTACACCCGGTACCCGCCGACGCCGAATGTCGCGTACGTCGCGCTGACGGGAGCCCACTCCAGGCCGGCCCACGCGGTCCCCGACGTCGCGGTGAGGCTCAGCGGCGGATCGGGCGGAATCGCCGTCGCGCCGCTCACCTCGACCGAGGACGCGCTCAGGTTGCCGCCGCTGTCGAGCGCGCGCACGACGTAGAAGTACGTGACGCCCCCGAGCGGCGGGCTGTCGGAGTAGGACGTATTCGACTCGCCCGACGAGAAGCCGAGGAGGGACTCGCCCCCCGCCGCCGCGCCGCGGTAGACGCGGTACCCCGAGAGCGCGAACGTGCCCGGCGCGGTCGAGCTCCAGGCCAGCGTGATCACGTTGGCGCGCGACGAGGCCGTGAGGACGCGCACCCCGAAGTTAACCCGCGTAGCCGCC
>CAYHEI010000026.1:0-14696 GCA_964355385.1 uncultured bacterium
GCCGGCGTGATGTGGATCTTCTTTTCTCCGTTCGCGCTTCCGCTCGGCCTGATCTCGACCGAGGATAAACTCGCGCTCGGCCTGCCGCCCGCGCCCTACACGGCGTACCTGCGCGCGCGCGTGCGAGCGGTCGTCCCGCCGTCCGACCGGATCCTCTACCTCACGAATTTCTGCTCCTACTACGTGGAACGCGAATGCCTGACGGACTTCCACTTCGGCGAGGCCCATCTGACCCGCCTGCTGCGCGAGGGAGGCGACGCGGCGGGGATCGCCCGCGCGCTGCGCCGGCGCGGCGTGCGATGGCTGCTCGGCGTCGGAGGCGGGGCGGACCAATACGCCGGATTGCCGGGGTTCTTCGCGGTCCCGGCTCCAGCGTGGGCCGGCTTCAAGGCGCTGCTCGCCACGCGCGCCACGCTGGATTGGCAGACGGACGGGTACGCGCTGTATCGAATAGGCTCCCCGCACGCTCCGCGACCCCCCCCCACCCTCCCGGTGATCGAGGATCTCGCCTTCGGCCGCGCGGACGCGGCGCTCGCCGCGGGCCGCTTCGCGGAGGCGCTCGCCGCCTACCGGGCACCCCCCTCCCTCCTCGCGGACGTCGCGTCCACGGACGCGCGCCGGGGCGAGGCCCTGATGGCGCTGGGCGACGTGCCGGGAGCCCGCGCCGCCTTCGCGCGCGCCCTGGCCCGCGGTATGGACACCCCCCGCGTCCGCCTCGGGCTGGCCCAAACGGCGCTTCGCGCCGCCGACCCCGCGGCCGGGCTCCCGCACGCCGAGGCGGCGTGGCGCGCCCATCCCCGCTCCGCCTACGCCGCCGCGACGCTCGCCCTGTGCCTCGCGGGGACGGGGAACCGTGCGCGCGCGCTCGCGCTCACCGCCGAGGCGCGGCGTCTGCGGCCTGACGAAGGGGACTACGCCGAATTGGCCCGGCGCCTCGGCGCGCCCTAGCGGCACCCTCGACCGCGCCGGCACCCCGACCGGCACCTACTTCCACCCCTGGCCCCGCAACACGCCCGACACGCGCGCCCGCTGGCTCGACACCCATCGTCGGGGCCCCTTCCGGACGCGCCTCGCCGACCCCGTCTGGTTCCACCTGCCGCTCCGGCATTCCGTCCTGCTGTTCGGCTACAAACTCGTGGCGTGGCTCCTGCTGGGATAGACCTTCACGTTCTTCATCCCGCGACGTCGCGGGTCGTAGGATCCTTCGGCGCCTAGCTGCGCCCCCTCCGCCCGCCTAGGTTGGACGTGACCCCAGAGGCTTGAGTGGTAGCGTCCCTAATTTCCTAACCCCTCCGCGGCCGCTCGCCGAGGCGCTTGAACAAGTTCTCCCAATTGAGCGAGGCAACCAACTTCGTCCCCTTCTTGCCCGAATAGGCCGCCAGTCCCGCAGCGTTGACTTCAACGCGACCGACGTACCTGCCACGCCGGCCATAGGCCCATATCTTGACCGTGGCCTTGCCCAAGGGGATTGTCTGGTCGTACTTCATGTAACCGGTTCGCTTCATGACATCCTCCTCGAAAAGTATCTATTCTGGAACGACCGCCATCCAGCAGACGAGCGAGACTTCTTCGAGCTCCACCACGCCGAGGGGTTTGGGCATGACGTAGGGCTGAAGACCGAGGTCGCGGACTTTGTCCGCGACGGCGCGTGAACGCTCTTCCGGCTTGCCCGCTGCCGTGAAAGCGCCGCGCAGCTCACGGGCGAAGCGTGGGCCCCACGGCGCTTCGACCGCGCGGAGCAATTCATCGAGCTCAGGCTGGGTCATGCCCGTCGGCGGGCTCGCGCGCAGATGCGCGCCGATCTCGCGAAACAGGGCCGGGATCCGAGGCTGGAGATTCTTGGGATCGGTCGCCCAGACCCACTCCTGAAACACGTCCGCCTGGGCGCGCTTCCATGCGTCGTAAACCGCGGGCAGTCGGTCCGCCGGAAGGGATCGCGGCGTCTCCGGCTCGCACGAGATCAGCGAAAGACAGCGCAGGGGGTCCCGAATCACCTGAGCCTCCGCGGCGGCCGGCACGAACCGGAAGAACGGGCGGTCCAGGACGCGCACGCAGAAGAACCAGCCCGCCGTCGTCCCGCGGACCATGCCCGACCCGATGCCCCAGGGGAGTTCGTACAAGTCGTCCTTCTCCCGGTGTTCGAGCGCCTGCCTGAGTTCCTGCCGATATTCTTCTCCGGAGTGCATCGCCTGGCTCTCGCCCGCATTCACGAAGATCTCCGGCTGCTCGGCCCGGATGGCCTCGATCTCCTGACGTGTATCGGCGAACGTGACATCCCCGGTTTCCGCGTCCGGGAGCGGCGGCGACTCCACCCCAATAGCCGCCGCGGCTTGCGCGATCTTGCGCTGGAGGCGCTCTTCCAGTTCGAGCATCGCCTCCAGCTGCTTGGCCGGGAAGAAGCAGTCGAGGAAGACCTCGGCGTACGCGCTGCCGATCCGGTCGATGCGGCCATGCCGCTGCACGAGGCGCATGGGGTTCCACGGCAGATCGTAGTTCACGATGTGGCGCGCCTGCTGGAGGTTGAGGCCTTCCGCGAGCACGTCCGTCGCGATCAGGAGGTCGAACCGGCTGGAGCGGTCCAGCAACGGCGCGTCCATGGATTCCGGGGCGAAACCCATGACGGCCGCGTCGCGGCCGACACCTCCCCGGCTGCCCTGCCCGGCGACGGAGACGATCCGGCCCCGGTAGGGGGCGAACGCGGGATCACGGTCGACCAACTCCTTGAGAAACGGCTCAACCCAGTTCACGGTGTCCTCGAAGTACGTGAACACGATCACCTTGCGCAGGTCGTCAGGATGTTCATGGCGGCCCGCGTCTTCGGCCGCCTGCCGGAGGATGGCCCGCAAGGCGTCCCGCAGCCGCGCCAGCTTGGGATCGCCGCCGCGGCCGATCGCACGGCCGGCCTTCGCGAACCCGCGGAGGAGCGCGCGGTCGGCCTCCACGTCCGCTTTCAGGTCCGCCGCCCGGTAGCGCTCGGCCGGCTCGCCGCCCAGGGACCCGGCCAGATCATCCAAGTCCTCGTCGCTCGCCGTATCTCCCTGCCACTCGCGCAACAGCTCCGGCGTCGGCACGATTCCCTTGGCGAGGAGGTCGAGGAACGCGTCATGGCCGTTCGCCATCGTCTCGCAGGTATTGGCGAACCCGTGGACCGACGACTCGAACCGCTTGAGGAGACCGGAGCGCAGGAGTCCCGCCAGGGCGAGCTGCGACGCCTCGGCGGCGCCTTTCTTCCGGTAGGACGACGGCACGTAGCGGGCCATGGTCAGCTTGGGATGGTCCGGATCGAGCGCCACCCGCAACTCCTCGAAGAGCCTGTCCAGCTCCGCGCCCGCGTCGTACTCGATCCGCCGGGGCCGGGGCTCCGGGAACTTGATCCGCACCTTCGTCCCGTCCGGCTTCTCCACGACCTCGTTGGGATAGTACTTCCTGACGAACTTCCGGGTGCGGCGGACCGTGACGCGGTCGAGCAGGTCGAAGAGCACGTCGGGCTTGAGGTCGTACGGGTTGGTCTTGGCGGCAAGCTCGAACCGCCGCTCCAGCGAGGGAATGCCAACGTCCGCGAACACCGCGTCGTGCCCGATGAAGTACTTCAGGAGGTAGTAGAGGTCCCAGAGGGAGTTGTTCACCGGCGTCGCGGTCACGAGCACCAGCTTCTTCGGCGGCGTTCCCTGGAGAAGTCGGCGGAGTGCCCGCGCCCGGACCGTGTCGGGATTGCGGAACGCATGCGCCTCATCCACCACCACCATCGAATACCGCTCGGGCGGAACGCGCAGGGGGCGCTGGGGGTCGGCGTCCAGGTTCAACTGCGGGTCCATGATGAGTTCCTCGAAGGACACCTTGTTGAGGTACAGCTTGTGGCGATCCGCGAACGCCCGCCACATCCCGTCCCGCAGGGCCGCGGGCGCGACGAGCAGGACGTCCTGCCGCAGCTCCTGGCTGGAGCGGCGGATGAGCTCGCCAGCGAGGTAGCTCTTGCCCAACCCGACGCCGTCGGCGATCAGGACGCCCTTGTATTCGTCGAGAATGCGCTGCGCCCTGTCCAACCCGTCGTTTTGAAACGTCGTGAGGTGAATCTTGTTGTCGGGCGATTCGTCCGCCTCGTCCCGCAGGTCCTTCCCGTACCGCTCCAGCAACGCCCGGAGATAGATGACGTGCGGCGAGTACTCGCGGTAGCGTGCCTCGAAGAACGACGCCAGGTCGTAGGGCTCGGCCTCCGCCCAGTGCTGATCGAACCACCCCCGCACCTGCTGCACCACCCCGGGCTGGTACTGCCCGAGATTGAGCTCGCGATTGGCGGTCAACCCGGCCTCGGTGAAGTTAGACGACCCCGCGAGCACCCCTTCGTCGCCCATGAAGATGAACGCCTTGCCGTGGAGAAACCCCTTGCCGTACAGCCGGACTTCGGCTTTGCCCGAGCGCAGGAACGTCACGAGGCGCTTGAGCAGCGCGTCGGTCTCCCCCGTGAATCCGAGGAAGTTCAGCTCGTCGCGGGCCACCTGCTGAACCTCGCGAAGCGTCTTCTTGAACAACTCCTCCTCGAACCGGCGGCCGTGCGGGTCCTCGATGCGCTTGCGCCGCTTGAGCATCGCCGGCACGGGCTCGGTCCCCAGCAGCAAACGGAAGGACGCGAGCCCCTCCAGCGGCTCCGCGAGCTGCGCGAAGGCGCCGGGGTTGAAGTAACCCGTGGCGACGTCCAGCCGAAGGGGAGCCTTGTAGGTGCCGGCCAGCCATTCCAGGTGCCCCCCGATGGCGGCGGCCATCGTGTTGCCGTCCCGGTTGTCGACATATTCCGGCTTCATCCCTGTTTGCCCTTCCTATCCGAGCATATTACTGGCTGATCTTTGGGCAAGGCGGTCGCTGACCGTGAACCCACCACGCATCCGGCCATTCAAGTCAGGATATCGAAATGCCATGTTCTTAAGGCGGTTGGCGTACCGATTCTTCAGTACTTCATACTTGGCGCTCACGTGGTAGCTCTTCACGTACCCCGTGCAATACACAAACATCGCGAGCGGGGCGATGACCGCCGAAAGTACGGTGTCGGCGAGTTGGATTCCAGCCTTGTTCTCGCTTCGCCCGAAGACGGGCATCTCGAGGAGGCGCCCATACGCATCACCCGCCGACTGGAACTTCTGCGTGAAGATCGAGTGCGAAACCGCCGCGTCTTGGTGCGGGTCTCGTCCGTCCATGATGACGAGTCCTTGGTCGTTGGCTTGCTCCAGGTATTCTTGAAATGCACTACAAAGTGCCTGAACTTGTGAGGTATAGATAGCCCGCTCGTTTAGGGGATCACCGACCCCCTTGACCAGGATGCGCACGACAATCTTGACCCCGAGTCGTTCGAGGAGACCCATGGTGCGATCCAGATAGCCGATGGCGTGCCTGACCTGACCACGGTCGCCTTGCCTCAAGTGTTGTCGGAGTTCAGTGCCTTTGACCTCCGCGAGAATGTCGTCAAGGGGATGGGGGCTGGTGCACAATCCGGGGAAGAACGTGCGCTTGATCCTCAGGTATTCGCGCGTCATGTCATGCAGGCAAGACTGGTCAACGAGCAACGCGCCGATGACGAAGACGGGCTGGACGTTGGACATGTCGCTCTGGAGCGGATCCGGTGAACCGGATTCATCGACATACGCGATCCTCATCCGCGCCCCCTCAAAACAACTACGGCCCCCGTGAGGGGGCCGCAGGGTCTGGCGCCCGGCCTTGCGGCCAGGTCGGCCGATGGAATTTCTAACTCATTTTAGCCTGCACAAGTCCCACGTGCATCTGCCACGCTCACAACGGGCACTATTGTGCCCGTTGTGAGCGTGGCAGATCAAACCAGGCCACAAAAGGCCATCCAGTCACGCTTTATCGACCGTCTCCGAACCTCAGCCAAGTACTACTTGAGAGGGGGCTTGCCGGCATCGGCGAGCTTGGCATCAAGGGAAGCTCAAGGCACGGCGTAGCGCTTCCGCGTCACGCGACGGGTTGGCTGGTAGCATGACCGCGGCGAGGATTCAGGGTCATGTCGCAAACCCCAGTTCCCTAATCAGACACGACAAGTCTTCGACGATCGAGTAGGCCAACGAGGCCGTGAAGACCGTCCGACCCGTCGTCGCGGGAGGGATATGTGTCCGGGCGTGAAGCAGCCTAACCTTGTGCGCCAGGTGATATGCCAGATCTGAGCACCATTGGAGCTCCCCGCCGGTTCGGTCGCGTTCTTGCTTGATCGTCTTGAGATCTTCGAATAGGTCTCTTCCGACGGCCAACCCGGCGCCGCGGACCACTTCTCGGATGAGCGCCTCCGCGACAGTCCGAACGCCGGTCACGACATGCTGATAGGCATGGCTCACCAATGCCGCTCCGATGGACTTGATCTCCCTATCCAGACGATCTCGCACTTCAGGGTCTGTGACTCTGGATGGAGCTATGGCGGGAGTGTCTCTGGGCGCATCGTGCGATCGCAGTGTAAACAATGGAGCCCCTGTGAGGTCGTGCTCCAGACGGAGGACTTTCCAGAGGGCACTCCGGGACGTCTGTCCCGTGAGAAACCATCCAAGCCGACCCTGTTGCGCGTCCGTGTTCCATGAATACCCCGTCTGAGACGGCGTGAAGTATTTCTTCCACGTTTGTCCCTCCGAAGTGGCATCACGTATCAATGGTGGGACAAAGACACGCGCAGACACGGCCTCACCGTTTCCTGAAGTGCCAAGCAAGGCAAGGAGTGGAACCATGTCTGTGCTGAGCGCTCGACTCTGCGATTGGACGGACAGATCATCCGGCTCCGGCCCTGACATGTAGACCGCCCGGCGAAGTGGTTCGCGGTAGGACAGCGGCACATACTCGCCGCTCGCGGTCCGCGTCACAACCTGCGTGCCCATTGCCGACTGGAGCAGAATGATATCGCGGGCCTCAAGAATAGAAAGCGCGTTCACGCGGCCCGCCGCCAGCGCCAAATGAGGAAACCCACGGCGCCGATATTGAGCACTGCCGCCGCAGACGCCACGATGACCACCTTATCTGCGATGCTGAACAATCGATTCCCAGCCTTCCAGAGTCGTGCAGCTTCGCCGGAGACCTTCACATGTTGCTCGCCACCGCGTCGCCCGTTCGCGAGCTCGACAAGCTCAAGCTGACGTTGATGCGTGCTCCGGGCTTCGTACATGGAACCGATGTAGTGGGCCAGCTGGCAGAGAAAGGCCACAGCTATCACGAGCAGGGCGGTGTACGTGACCCAGGAACTGACAAGCCCTGACTCCACCTTGAGTGAGGCCTGCCACCAGAGCTCGGAGCCCGCGATTGCGGCGAGCCACACGGCGAGCGAAAGTCCGGCTTTCCGGTACCGTTCGAATGAGCGTTCCGCCCGATCTCCCAAATGTCGGCCTGCCTCAACCATGTCCTTCATGACGTCAGGATTCATCATCGCGCGCCCATCTCACCATGAATGAACCGGGTGACCCTCATACGAAGAGGCGGTCGAAATACTTGAGGAAGACGACCTCGGCGGCTTGGAGGCACCGCGCAGCCTCCTCGGGAGTGATCTCGCGGATCTTCTCTCCCGGGTCCGGCGCATGCCGGAGATCGTTGTAGCTCGCGTTGGCGGTTTCATTTAGGATTCTCCACGCGCCCGGGCAATCCAGGAGGCGAATCGCCTCTTTCTCACCTCCCAAAGCCTTCTCCAGGAATTCAAAGGCCTTGTACCAGTAGAAGATGGCGTGCTCTTCATGTCGCTTCGCCGTTTCATGGTAGCGGAGGAGCTGACGTGAAACTTCATCGCTCTCGATCCTCTGGACCTTTCGCGTACGGGCCTCGTTCGCCGCAGCCGTTGCCGACTCCAAGTCGCCTTGAAGGCGATCCAACTCAGTCCGCGCCGTGGCGGCCTCTGCAAGGCGACTCCGCTCCTCGGGTGAGACGAACCGGTCCACAAGAGTGCTGTCTGGCTGCGTCGGGTAGATCTTGGGCAGCACACGAAGAAAGAAGTTGATCAAGACTCTTTCTGGCTCTGTGCATTCCGGGAGCAGGACGATTCGGCCGCCTGTCTGATGGTAGACGAGACCCAAGGTCTGATTATTCCGATTCACAAACAGGGGATGCGCCGAGTAGGGCGAACTTTCGATAATGTGCCGGACGGGCAATCGGAGATGCTCCGGTCGTACCACGGTCAGCACAAGACGCTGGAAGTCCTCTGGAGAGGGTGCTCCACTCTTATAGATGACGGAAGGGCCGGGAGGAGCAGTCGCCGCTTCTACCTGGGTATCCATCGCTGGACTGAGTCCCGGTATGGCCGGGATCCAGGAATATGCTTCACGTTGCCTCCCGGCATCGAGGTCCAGATTATTAAGGAATGCGACCAAGACCCCCCCGCGAGGCAGGTGCGTTGCGATCTCTCCTAACCAGAAATGAGGCGTTTCGTCCATGAACTCGCCAGAAGTCGCCACCCGCTTACCGGCTTCGATTGAGGGGCAGTAGACAAAGACGTCCTTATCGTAAATCTGACACGGAAGCCTTCTCGCCCCCGTGCAGAAACCGAGTGTCCCTTCGTCCACCTCCCACCCGAACTTCCGGATTGCTCGAGCGATCGCTGGTGACGTGTCGAGGCATAGCACACCTGGCTTCATGGTTGGGACCCCATTCCACGCCACCTGTTCGTCTTCATCAAGAACCCACTCGGCCAAAGTGCTTGAGGACGGCGGAGAGGCGGGGCGAGAAGTCCCAGCCTTCGTGGAAGGTTTCGAAGATGTGGACGAGCTGGCGCTCAGAGAGGCCGTAGAGGCGGGCGGAAAGGGCGTCCAGCTCGGCGATGAGGTCGTCGCGCTCGGCGGCGGCGAGCTTGCCGCACTCGACGCCGACCTTCTTGGCCCAGGGGCGGAAGCGGGTGTCCTGCGCGGCGAGCCGGCCAGCCACCGCCACAACGCGCTGCCAGGACTTCTCGGAACGGGCCGGGCGCGGGATGGGGAAAGGATTAATGACGAAGTAGTTCATGTTCGTCTCGACATGCCGCCTTGCATACCAGTCCAATGGGATTGAGGAGAGTATGCCGAGCAGATACGCTTGGTCCATCTCATCGCCCCGCGGCCACAAGAAGTACGGGCCCTTGTTCGTCACGAACACCTTGGGCGGGAGGAGGGCGGCCCGCAGCGTTCGGCTGTCCGTCGCTCGCGACACGTCCCGGAACGCGATGCGCGGGTGCAGGCACGGCAGGCTGACGTCGTCCTCGATCCAGCGGCGGTCGAACTCGGTGAATGGCGAGTTCTTATCGCCATACGATCCCTGGCGGCGCTCCTGCAAGTGCCCGACCAACTTCTCCGGATCGCCCCAGGCGTAGTAGGTGCCGGTGTCGGAGTTCCAGAGGTCGAAAGATTCACCCTTGTAGATTGGCCACAGTCCGTCGCGCTGCTCGAACTTCATACGCGGCTTGTCATTGGTCGCATGGAACTCGGCGTACGGCCGGGCGCGCCACTCGCCGCGAGCGTCCCGGTCCAGCCGGGGCGCCTTGCGCATCTGAAGCCACGCATCCGCGGACTCGTCGCTGGGGAGCAGCGGCAGCGAGAGGGTGTCGCTGGCGGCGCGCAGGACGGCGAGCGGAAGCCGCACCGGCTCGCGGCGGACTCCAGCCTCGAAACGCGCGAGGCTGTTGTACGGGCCGTGAAGCGGAATTACGGCTTCCGATCCAGGAGCTTCTTTGTGAAGACAAACCAAGCCGACAGTGTACTGCTGGTGAACATCCGCAAAGACCCAGCCGCCGGTGTTTTGCAGCAGCCCAATCTCCCGGACGGCGCAGGTGTCGAGCATTTGCTTGCGCCACGCCCCCGATCCGGCGGCGGCGAGCGCGCTGCGCGGGAGGACGACGCCCAGCCGCCCCCCCTCCCGCAATAGGTGGACGAATCGCCAGGCGAAGGCCTTGTAGGTGTCGGGATCGCCCTTCCCCATCCCCGGGTACGGCCCCTTGGTGAGCAGCGCCCGGAAGGCATCCGCCTGCCGCTGCTCCGCCTCGAACATTTGCACGCGTTCGGGATGCTCGCGGCGGAACTTCTTCGCGCGCAATTCACGGTCGCGTTGCGGCAGTCCCTGGAACCCCGGATCGAACCGGCTCCAGAAATCGTCCTCCTCCAGCGTGGCCTCCTGCCACGGCGGATTTCCCAGGATCACGTCGAAGCCCGGGCGGGTGCGGCGGAAGACTTCGGGGAACGCCAGGGGGAAGTGTACGGGAGCCGTGGCGCCGAACAGCGTAAGCGCTTTCTTGTGACCAGCGGAGTTCCACAGCCCTGGCGCGGCGGTCTTCCACTCCCGCACGAGGCCCGGGAGCTTCGCCGCCAGGGCCTCGTCCGCCCGGCTCACCGCCGCGATGTCGAACAAGGCGGCGAGCGGCCGCAGGGACTCGGCGGACTCCGCGATGGCCGCACGAGCCTGCTTGATCTCCGCGGCGTCGGCGTCACTGAGGCGCGCCAGCCGTTCCAGGGGCCGGAAGGCCTCCTCCAGCGTACGGTCGATGGCGGCCCTGAAAAGTGGCGTCTCGTTCACCTTGAGCAGCTCCAGCGCCTCCTCCATGCGGCCGATGCCCAGGAGGGAGTCGCCCCGCGCCAGGTTGCGGTCCAGGACGGTGAGCGGCAGGCCGGGCACGAAGGTGTGAATCCAGATCGAGAGGCGGGCCAGCTCAACCGCGCCCGGGTTGAGGTCCACGCCGAAGAGACACCGGCGGGCGATCTGGCGACGCAGGAGCTGCGGCCGCTCGAACTCGTACCCCGCGGCGGCATCGCCCAGCTCGCGTTTGGCCCGCGCGCGCAGCCGGTCCAGCTCGGCGATGACGCCGTCCAGCGGGTGCGTCGTCAGCCAGCCCGAGAGCCGGCGCTCGATGCGGTCGCACGCCGCGACCAGGAAGTGCCCCGACCCCATCGCGATGTAGGCGACGCGGAAGTCGAAGAATCCCTCGGACTTCTCACGATCGGTCTTGAGGCCATCGAGGCGGCCGAGGTGGGCCGCGAGGGCGGGTTCGAGCGCCTGGTCCAGCAGGTGCTCGACCGCGAACTCCTTGGTGTAGTACGAACCAGTGCTTTTGCGCTCCCCCGAAAACGTGCCTACGAAGGGGCGGCCCTCGGGCACCACGACCTTCTCCTTGCCTCGCGCCGGGCGGTAGCGGTCGTCCTTGTCCAGGGTGAGGTCCTCGACGGCGATCGAGATCTGGTTCTCCAGCAGCCCCTCGTAGATCGTGCCGAACTCGCGCACGCCCAGGCTCCTGAAGTCCACGGGACCGGGCTCGTCCGCCTCGGGGTCCTGGTCGATCATCAGCGCCGCGAACGCCCTGGCGAACGACTTTTCCGGAAGATCGAGGCCGGCGAGGTCGGCGCCCGCCGGCGACACGGCCGGATCGGCGGAGAACAGGCCGCCGTCGTAGGCGCTGACGCCCCATTCCTTGCGCCCTTTGTCCACCGCCTCGAAGAGCAGCTTCACTTCGGGCCAGAGCGCGGAGGCGCCCTCCCCGCGCGCGGCCGCCGCGCCCACTTCGCGCGCCTTAGTCTTGAGCGAGCGCCGCTGGTAGACCTCCTGCCGGTACGGCAGCAGGTCGTGGTCCTCCCCATAGGCGATGAAGAGCAGGCGGAAGAGGACCTTGAGCGTCAGCTCGTAGCAAGCGTCGAGTTCCTTGCGGTCGGCGCGGCGGTGCGACCCACGCGCCGTCAGGATAGCGTCGGCCAGCTCGGGAATGACCTCGCTGTAGATGCGCTCCCGCAGGCGCGCGCCCAGATCGGCCGCGAATCGGCGGGAGCGCTCCAGCATGCGCTCCATGGTGCCGTCCGCCGCCAGTGCCTCGGGCGAGAAGAGCAGCCAGAGATAGGCGGCATGGTCTTCGCCCAAGAGGTCCAGGCGCGTCTCCACGAAGGTCTCGGTGCGCCCCCGCTGGCCGACGCCCACGGGATGCGTGGCGTAGAGGCGCAGAGAGCGGCCCTGGCTCACAACGACCCAGGGAACGTTCGCGTCGTCCGCCTTCTGGAGCGCATACTCGACGGGGGAAACCCCACTGAAGCGCGGCGAGGCCACCCGGGCCGCTTCCGACCGGTCCAGGAACACCGCCACCGCCGCCTGCGCCCCGCCCACGGTGGCCAGGATGGCCGCGGGTCCCTCCAGGGCGCGGATCGCGTACCCCATCCGGGTAAGCAGCTCGCGCTCCTGAAGTGTCGCGAGCGGCCGGGCGCGCTCACCGGCGTTTCGCCAGGCGTCCTGCCAGTCGCGTTCCCGGTCCAGGCGGCGCAGCCAGTACGTGGCCAGCAGACCCTCGTTGCGCAGGCCGGGGGTGGGCGAATCAGCCTGGGGCAGCGCCCCGCTGAGCAGGCGCAGCGCGGCCTCGCGCGAGGGCTCGGCCAGGGCGGCCCGGCAGAGGCGCTCGACAGTCGCGGGATCGAGATTCGGCCACAGCTCCCCCTCCACGGGACCGGCAAGGGTCAGCCGCTCGCCGGTAAGGATGGCGAGCAGCACCGGCGAACGCCGGCCTCCGTGCCGCGCTTTCCAGATCTCACGAAGGCGCGGCACCGGAACCGGCCGCGCCGCCTCCCCGTAGACCACCTCCAAGGCGGAGTCGCCTTGGCCAATCAGGAGGCGTGGGGAGGAGATTTCCGAAGCGCTAAGGTTGACCGGCCGGCTGTCGAGATCGTCGAACGGCATGCGTTCCGAGCCTACTCGGACGATGCCCTGAGGGCCGTGGCAAAGACCACCTGGCTACCTCGTGGAAACATCCTGACTGACCTCCCATCATTCAAGAATTGGGCCGCGCAGGCCGTCGATTCCGCAAGCTGTCGCACTTAGCTTTCTGCTCGAAGTAACAGCGCACTAGAAATCCCGTCATGGGAATCCCCAAAAGCAGGCTACCTACCAATTGTGGTCCAAGATGGCGGTCGGGTGCAGGCACCAGAGCAACTCCGATAACGACCGCAATCCAGTTGGCACCAAAGAACAAGGCCAGGTGGTCGAAGAGTCCACGTCGGAAATTATCCCAGAACGAATTCTCTCTAAATCGAACAAACTTGAGAGTCGGCACAACATGCACTTCGAAGAACTCTGCCTGCGTGCGAATGCTTGCCAGAGCAATGTGTGCACATAGGGTGAAGTACATGTGCGCCAGGGCCAATGCGAACAATGCCACCTCATATACCCAGTACTTGTCCTGCCGGTCTGCTGGAATGGCGATGATCCGATCCAGAATTAGGAATGCACCAACCACAAAGAGTCCGGTGTTCAACCACTCCCGGTCGCGGTAGCGTGTTAGCTCCTGGCGAATGAGCTTGTAATACTCAATGTGTTCGGCTAACGTCGGCATTGTTTCTTGGTACCCATGATGAGTATTCTACCGCCTCGTGCCCGACCTGAACCTACCCACGAAGGCTGAAGAGTAAGACTGGGCCTATCGGACGCTCTGAGCAATCACTCTACCCTAAATCCCCAAGGAGATAATTTGGAATTCTGCTGACTGGCCGATGGCGGAGGAGGCGGCACGGGAGTAGGCAGACGCCTCTTCAGGGGGGACCTGGGCAGAAGACGACAACTTGTAATCGCCCACGATGAGGCGGCCGCGGGCGCGGGTGAGGGCGACGTAGACCAGGCGGGCGGTTTCGTCGCGCTCCTCGCGGGCGCGCAGGGCGACCAGGGGCTCGTTGGGCGCGAGCGCGACGACCTCGGGGTCGAGCGCGTCGCGGGCGGCGGTGCGGGCGATCTCCTCGAGCTTGGCGCGGAGGCGCTCCTTCAACTCGGTGGCGGCCTGTTCGCCGAAGGCCAGCGCGAGGAGGGCGTCGGCGGGGATGCGGCGCGCCAGGATGAGCCAGAGGGCGCGGACGACTCCTGTCACCGGCGAACGAAATGCAAGAGGCAAAGTCGTGACTACATACCCTTCAGGAAATCTCCGGATGACCTGACAAGGCAATCAGCACGCGGCATCAGTCAACGGAGCCGTCTTGCGACCCCACATGCTGAACTTGGGCTAGCGGGAATCAGTCCGACACGTTTCCGATGCTGTACACGGTGAAGAAGGTCGTGCCGCAGCAGCCCGAGAAGTCGGCCTCGCGGTCGGTGTGCAGCGGCGTCCGGTCCACCTGGCCCATGACCGTGAACGTGAACGTCACGAGGTAGCGGCCCCGGGGAAGCTCGTTCACGCTGCCCGTCACGGGCGCGGCGGCGCTTCCCTCGGCGAGCGCCAGTCCGTGATAGCCGCCCGCGTGCTTCTCCGTCACGGTGACCTGCACCGGCCCCGTCCAGGCGTTGCTCACGGTCACGGCGTTCTCCGCCCGTTCGTCGCTGCACCCGCCGGCCAGCCAGGCGGCCGTGCACGCGGCGGCGAGCGCGACACTCCTGCCCGCCCTCATTCCGAAACGCTCCCGTCGGCCTGCACGACGTAGGACTTGGTGCCGCAGCACCCCGTGAACGTCACGCGACGCACCACCGCGTTCTCGAACGACCCGGTTTTGGGATCCACCGTGCGGCCGGACGCGTCCCGTTTGCAGATGCCGTCCAGGCAAAAGGCGATGTCGTACGCCCCTTTCGGGAGCTTGGCGAACCCCGCGTTCTGACCGGTGGTCAGGTCGATGAACTGGTAGGCGGCGGCGCTGGCCTCGTGCAGGGACACGGTGCAGCTCTTGCTCCACCGATTGACCACGGTCACCGCGTTCTCGCTCTTGGCCGCGCACCCCGCCAGCCAGAACACGGCGGCCAGCCCGGCCGCGGCAGATCGG
>CAYHEI010000027.1:0-10322 GCA_964355385.1 uncultured bacterium
GCGGTCTGCGGCGCGGGCGGCGCGATCGTCCTCGCGCGCGCCGGCGCGACGCGGTTCGACAATGTTCACGCGATGTTCAGCTCCCGGGCCTTCCGTCTCTCCGGCCTGATCGGAGCGCGTCCCGACATCGCGACGGGCGCCGCTCGGATGATCCGTGAGCGCCCGTTTCTCGGGGTGGGGCCCGACCTCTTCTACGCGCGGTTCCCCGCCGCCGCGTCGTACGGGTTCTTCGCGGGAGAACCGCCCGTCCTGCGTGACGGCGCTGTCCTGCTCCGCCTGCCCGGCTCGGCGCACAACGAGGCCGTGGGGCTCGCGGCCGCGCTCGGCGTCGTCGGCTTGGGGCTCTACGCCTGGGCGCTCGCGACCGCGTGGCGCGCGGGCGCGCGCTCGTCGCTGCTTCCCGCGGTCGTCTCGCTCTGGATCGTACACATGACCAATCCGTCCACGACGCCCACGTTCCTGCTGTTCTGGCTGCTGCTCGCCGCGCTGGCGGCGGGGAAGGGAGAGCGAAGCCCGCGGGCGGGCCCTTCGACCGGGCTCAGGGCCGGCGGGCGCTGGCTGCCGGCGGCGGCCGCGGTGCTGCTCGCGGCCTCGACCGTGACCGAGCTGCGCCTCGCGACGGCCCAGGCCTATCGCCGCCACGTCGGCGGCCTCGTCTTCTACCGGCGCACCGCGGAGATCCTCCCGGCGCTGGACCGCTGGTCGGGCTACGCCGCGCGCGCGCATCCCCGGCAGGCCGCGGACGACGCGGGGCTGGCCCGAGCGCTCTGGGAGGCGAACCGGGCCGACCGCGGCCTGGCGGAACGGTCCGCGCGGCTCTACACGAGCGCGGTCGCGGGGAATCCATTCAATATCATGTACACCAGCGGACTGGCCGATCTCGAGCTCGCCTGCGGCAAGGCGTGGCGCGATCCCGGGGCGCTCCGCCGGGGGGAGGCGCTCATTCGCGGCGGCCTCGCGCACGCGCCCGCGGTCTTGTCGCAGCACGACGACCTGGCGGGCGCGCTGGAGGCGCTGGGCGACCGAGCCGGCGCGGCGCGCGAACGCGCCGAGCGCATCCGGCTGGACCCCGCGAAGGTGTTCGGGCCCTGAGTTAGCTTCGTCGCCAGAGCAGGGAGTGCCAGAAGACCGAGCGACGACACGACGCCAGGAAGCGGACCATGTCCCGTTCCTGCAACGGCTCGCCCAGGCACGCGTTGACCAGGATGGAGAACTCTCGGTCGCCCACGGGAACCGGCGACACGCCCTCCTTGGCCAGCGAGCGGTGGAGGCGCTTCAAGAGCGCCAAGCGCTGGCGCGCGTTCAAGGGCGGGAGGAAACGCGTCCGGTCCAGGTCCACGACCCAGGCCCGCCAAGCCCCTTCCTGCCCGGCGATGATGTTGCGCGAGTTCAGGTCCGGGTGCCAGAGCCCGCCATCCATGCAGCGACGCAAGGCCGTTGCGATCGCGGGAAGGACGGATGGCCCCGCCTCCCGCAAGAGACCCGGGAGAGGTCGCGCCCCCCGGATCAGGACGGACCATGATTCGAACGTCCACTGGTGGGTGAAGCCGGCGCGCCGACAATCGGCCGTGATACCGACCGGCTCCGGCACCGGGAGTCCCGCGTCGCGCGCGCGCATGGTCACCGCAAGTTCCTGCCGGGGGCGATCGGGGCCCACGCGCGTGCGTCCCAGGAGATCTCCGAGCCACCCGCCACGGGCGTATGGGCGGATGAGGAGTTCCTCGTCCGCGCGCGGGGAGTGGATGGTGAGAGGCCCGGCCCGGCCGCCCGGCATCGGTCGTGCGCCCGGTGTCCGTGCCAGCTGCGCGAACGGTTGCGCCATCAGCGGCCGCAACGCAGCCGCGAGGTCGTTGCGCACGATCCAGTGGTGGCCGCCTTCGGAGTAGGCGGCGAACCCGGCCGGTGCTTGCAAGGCCACCTACGCGGCGACCCCATCACCCGCGGACTGCCCGATGGGCAGTCCGCGCGGCCGCCGTGGCTCAGCCATGGCGGCCGGCCGTGTGCTCATTTCGTGGCCCATACTAAGATGGACCCCGTGAGCGCGGCCCTTCCATATCCCGATCCGCCGTCCGGCGTCTTCGACGCCGCGCCGTACCAGGCGTACCACCCCGGGCCGGCCCGCCTCGTGGGCGCGCCCCGTCCGCCGCTGGCGCCGCCGCGTGCGGTGCTGATCGTGGGGCTGACCGCCGTCGGGGACGTCCTCCACTTCCTGCCGGTGGCCGTCGCGCTGCGTAAGGCGTTCCCCGCGGCGCGGCTCGGCTGGGCGGTGCAGGACAAGGCGCGCGGGATCGTGGAAGGCCGCGCGGATCTCTCCGCCGTCCATGTCTTCGAACGCCACCGGTGGGGCAGCGGGTGGATGCGGCCCGGTCGGATGGTCTCCACGGCCAGGGAGATTCTAGCATTCAGGCGCGGCCTCGCCGCCGGAGGCTACGACCTGCTCTTCGACCCGCAGGGCACGGTCAAGAGCGCGCTCGTGAACGTGCTGAGCGGCGTCCCCCGCCGCGTGGGGTTCGCGCGCGGGTTCTGCCGCGAGCTGAACCACCTCAGCACGACCGACCACGTCGCCCTGCCGACGCGGCGGATGCACCGCGTCCGCAAGTCCCTCGCGCTGCTGGAGCCGCTCGGGATTCCTACTGCAGACCACGCCGCGCGCCACGAGGTCCCCCCGGACGCGCAGGCCGCGGCGGACGCGGAGCTGGAACGGCTCGGGCTCGCCGGGCGGCGCTGGCTCGCGCTTCACCCCGGCACGAGCGCCTTCGGCGCCCGGAAGCGCTGGCCGCTGGAGCGGTTCGCGGCGCTCGCCGAACGGGCCCACGCCGAGCTGGGGCTCGCGCCGGTCTTCCTCCTGGGCCCGCTCGAACGCCCGTTCCGGGACGCCCTGCTCGGCGGGCTGCGGTCCGCCCCGCGGATCGCGATCGAGCCCGGCTCGCTCGCGCAGCTCGGCGGCTTCCTGGCGCGCGCGGCGTGCATGTTGGGGAGCGATTCCGCGCCGCTGCACCTGGCGTCGAACCTGCGCACGCCGGTCGTCGGCTTGTACGGCCCGACCGATCCGGTGCTCTTCGCGCCGTACTACCCGCCCGCGGTCGTGGTCGTGCGGGGCCTGCCGTGCCCGCGCTGCGGCGCGCCGCACTGCAATCACCCGGTGCCGCGCATGGAGGCGATCACGGTGGACGACGCGTTGGCGGGCTTGGCGCTGGGCGGCGGGTTGACCCGGCCCGGGGTTTAGTCGATAATCACGGACGTGAAATCCCACGCCGCTCCCGCGCTCTGGCGCGGCCGCCTCGCCGCCGAGATGCATCCGGCGGCCCGGCGTTTCCTCTCTTCCTTCGCCGAGGACCTCGCGCTCGTGGACACCGACATCGACGTGGGGGAGGCGCATGTGCTGGAGCTGGCGCGGGGCCGCCTCTTCTCCCGGCGGGAGCTCGCGCGAGTGCTGCGCGCCTACGAAGCGGCGCGCCGCGACGCGCGGCGGATCCTGTCCCGGCCCTCCGCCGCGACGGCGTTTCACGACGTGCATCCCGTGGTGGAGCGCCTCGTGATCGCGCGGTGCGGGGAGGACGTGGGCGGGCGCGTCCATCTCGGCAAGAGCCGCAACGACCAGGTCGCGACCGACATCTGCGTCTTCGCGCGGCGCGGTGCGCGCGCGACCGCGGCGGGCGCCGCCGGCCTGCAGCGGGCCCTCCTGGGATTCGCCCTGACGAACGCGACGGAAGTCGTGCCGGCCTACACCCACGGGCGCGCGGCGCAGCCGACGTACGCGGGCCACTGGGCGCTCGCCTGGTTCGACGCCGCATCGCGCGACGCGGCGCGGCTGCTGGCGGCCGCGACGCGGCTCAACCGCTGCCCGCTGGGCGCGGCGGCCGTCGCCGGGACCTCGGTCCCGCTCGATCGCGCGCGCACGGCCGCGCTCCTCGGGTTCGACGGCGTCTGGGATAACGCGCTCGACGCGACGGGAGCCCGCGACCACGTGCTCGAGCTGCTCGCCGCGCTCGCGATCTTCCAGCACACGCTCTCGCGCCTGGCCGCGGACGTGATCGCGCTCTCGTCCGAGGACGCGGGGGTCCTGTCCTATCCCGACGCCTTCGCCGACACCTCGAGCGCGATGCCGCAGAAGAAGAACCCGGACCCCTTGGAGCTGGTCCGCGCCCGCGCCGGCACGGTCGCGGGCGACTTGTCGGGCGCGCTCGCGATCGTCCACGGGCTCGGCGGGGGCTACAGCCGCGATTTGCAGGAACTCAAGGTCCTGCTCTGGCGCTCCCTCGCCACGGTGCGCGAGTCCGCCGAGGTCACCGCGCTCGTCGTGGCCGGACTGGGGGTGCGTCCCGGCCGGGGCGCCGAGATCGTCCGCCGCGGCTTCGCCACGGCCATGGATCTCGCGGACCGGCTGAGCCTGGAGCGCGGGGTGCCCTTCCGCCGCGCGCACTTCGCGGTGGGACGCCTGGTGCGGACGCTCGCCGCGGAGGACCGGACGTTCGCCGATGCCAGCGCGGCCGAGGCCTCCCGCCTGCTGTCGGACGCCGCCGGGCGCCCCGTGCTCCTGGACGAGCGGACGTGGCGCGACTGGACGGACGCGGCCGCCCGGACGGCCGCGCGCCGCACGGCCGGCGGTCCCGGCGACTTGCCGAACCAGTTCGCCCGCGCCCGCCGCCACCTCGACGAGCAGCACGCGCGCCTTCGTGCGCTGGCCGTCCGCGAGGAACGCGCTCGGAAGTTGTTGCGCGCGGCCGTGGCAAGATCCATCAAGCCGACATGACCATCCGTTCCCGCCGCTACGAAGGTCCTCGGCCGGCCCGGCCGGGGGAGACCCGCGCGTTGCTGGCCTTCCTGGACCGGATCTTCGTCCGCGGCTGCCCGGGGGGGATGGCGCGGGAGTATCCCCACCTGTATGGGGATATGGAAGCGCACCGGGACTGGTCCCACGTCATGACCCGGGACGGCCGGATCGTCGCGCACACCGGGATCTATCCGCTCGACTTCGTGGTGCGCGGGCGGACGGTCCGGGCCGGCGGGATCGGCGCGGTGGCCACGGACGAACGGCACCGCGGGAAGGGCCTGATGTCGGCGTTGCTGGGATACGCCACCGCCTGGATGCGCGTGCACGGCATGCCGCTCTCGATCCTGTGGGGCGACCGCTATCGTTACGCGCGTTTCGGCTGGGAAGGGGCCGGGACGACGGTCGGCTTCACGCTGTATCCGGCGGCGGCCTCGTTCCTGAAGGATCACGACGAGCCGGTGACGGAGCTCAAGCGCCCCGCCGCGCGTGTCCGCGAGCTGCACGCGTTGCACCGGGCGTTGCCCGCGCGCGTCGAGCGTTCCGCGACCGTGTTCCCGCTGATCCTGTCCAAGGTCGGGCGGCGGGTGTTCGCGGTCCTGCGCCGCGGCCGGGTGACCGCCTACGCGATCACCCGGTCCTGGCGCACCGGGCGGGGCCGGGGAGCGGGCGTCACATGGCAGGTCGAGGAGGCGGTGGGCGCGCCCGCGGGCGTGGTGAGCATCTTCCGCGCGCTGGTCGTCCGGCCGGGCACGGAGCGCGTGCGCGGCGAGCTGCTCCCGGAGTTCCTGGCGCACGCGCGCGGGCTGCTCAACGGCGCGGACTGCTGGTCGCTCTCCGCGCGCTGCCTCGGCCAGGTCAAGGTCGTGGACCGGAACGCGACGCTCGCGGCGCTCGGCGTCCCGGCGCTCGCCGGGCCGCTGCGCGCGGTCCGTCCGACCCCGCTCGAGCTGCCCCGGCTCCTGTTCGGCCCGGTGCCGCTGCGGGCGCAGGTGCCCGCCGGTCCGGCGCGGACGCGTCTCGAACGCGTCCTGCCGCTGCCCCTCTTTCTCTGGCCCACGGATCACGTGTGAAGCGCCTGCTGGCCGGCGTGTTGTTCATCGCCGGGACGGCGGGCGCGGGTGCCATCCGGGTCGTGAGCGACGGCGGGGTCTGGTGGTTCGAGGACGCGGGGGGGAAGCGGTTCTTCTCGCTCGGCGTCTGCTGCGTCGCGGGCTGCTTCGGCCACGCGGAAGACCGGCCGCTCCCTCCCGCCGAGCGCGGGCGGATCGTCGAACGGCTTAAGGGCTGGGGCTTCAACACCGCGGGAGCCTGGAGCCGCCCGTCGGTCTGGCCGGACCTCTACGTCGCCGACCAGATCTACACGGGATTCGAGTACGGCAAAGACGACCCCTTCGTGGAATCGTTCTGGAGCGGCTGGTTCCCGCGGCAGGTCGAGGGCGAAACCGCGGCGTTCCGGGGAAAGCCCAACGTCGCGGGGTATTTCGTGGATAACGAGCACAAGTGGGACCCGGGCGAGACGATGAAGACGACGCTCGCGCTGCCCGCCGGCGCGCCGGCCCGCCGGGCGCTCGAGGCGTTCAAGGCGGGGCGCGCCGCGGAGGCGCCGGAGGCGCTCGCGCGGGCGTGGCGCACGGAAGTGGCGAAGACGTACTACAGCCGGTACGTGGCGCTCGTGCGGAAGTTCGATCCGGACCACCTCATCCTCGGCGTGCGCTGGGCCGGGCTGCCCGACGCCGACCTCTACGACGCGCTTTCGCCTCTCTTCGACGTGAACAGTGTGAACGACTACACCCGCTACGGCGCCCTGCGCCCCGCCTACGCCGAACGCTACGCGGAGACGGGGAAGCCGATCATGATCACCGAGTGGTCGTTCTCGGGGTTTCCGGCGCCGGGCCGGCGCAGCCTGCAATTTATCGATGTCTACTCCCAGGCGCGGCGTGCCGCGGGGTACCGCAAGTACGTGCTCGCGGCGGCCCGCGCTCCGTTCATGGTGGGCATGCACTGGTTCCTGTGGGCCGACTACGAGACGCAGAACGAGGCGAAGGGCGGGTACCTTCCCGACGAGAACATGGGGCTGGTGACGAACGACGGGGCGACCGAGTACGGGGAGCTGGTCAGGACGTGCGCGGCGGTGAACGGCGAGGTGGAGGCGGCGCACCGGGGAGCGACCTGGACTCCGCCCGGCGCGCGCGCGCCCGACGAGCGGAAGCTCGCGCGCTTCGTTCCGAAGCTGGACGGAGTTCTCGCGGAATGGCCGGCGGCGTGCGCGGCGACGCCCTTCGTGTCCGATGCCCTGGAGGAGGGGACGGCGCCCGGCCACCGGTACTTCCTGGCGGCGGACGAGGCCTTCCTCTACGTGGGGGCGGACGTGAATGACGGTCACCTGGACGACCCCGGCGCGGGATGGATGTGGGAGGGCGACTTTCTGGCGGTGTACCTCCACCCCGCCGGGGGCGGCTCGGACGGCGGCGCGGCGTACCTGGCGCCGCGCGGCGGCGGGAAGCGGCGTCGGGAACCGTCGGTGTGGTGGTGGTCGGAGAAGCCGCTGCCGCGGGAGACGCGCATCGCGCGCCGGGACCGCGCGGGCGGTTATACGATGGAAGCGCGGCTGCCCTGGGCCGCGCTGGGAGCGCAGCCGGGATCGTCCCGTGATTCGTGGCGGCTCGAGTTGAACTACCAGGACGTCAGCGGCATCTACCAGACATGGTGGGAAGGGAGGGTCATGCGCCCATGAAGATTCTCGTGACCGGAGCGAGCGGGACGATCGGGAAGTACGTGATCCAGGAGCTGGAGGGCGCCGGCCACGCGCTGCGGCTGTTCTCCCGGCGCCATCCGCGCGACGGCAAGCACAAGTTCGAGACGGCGCACCCGCACGTGGCGGGCGACCTGCGCGACGTCAGGGCGGTGAAGGCGGCGGTGGCGGGTCTGGACGCGGTCGCGCACCTGGGCGCGAACGCCTGGTTCTCGCCCGAGACGTTCGAGATCAACGCGGTGGGGACGTACAACGTGCTCGAGGCGTGCCGGGAGTCCGGGGTGAAGCGGTTCGTGATGGCGGGCAGCGATTGGGGCGTCGCGAAGTCCGATACGCGCGTCTCCCTGCCCGACTACGTTCCCGTGGACGAGCATGTGACGTGCCGGCCCAACGACCACTACGGGCTCTCGAAGGTCGTGGACGAGCAGATCGTCGAACTGTACGCGCGGGTCCACGCGATGCGCTGCGCGGTGCTGCGGATCACGGGGGTGTGGAGCCCCGAGCAGACCGCCGGGTACGCGGCGAAGGATCGGACGACGGCGGCCCAGGACGGCGCGCAGTGGTGGTGGAGCTACGTGGACGTGCGCGACGTGGCGCGGGCCTTCCGCCTGGCGCTCGAGGCGCCCGCCCTCCCGGCGTTCGGCGTCTATTTCACCACGGCCGCGGATACGGTCATCGACGAACCCACCACCGATGCACTGCGGGCGCACATGCCGGGCGTCGCGGTGCAGCGACCGCTTCCCGGCCACGCGTCGCTTCTGGACTGGTCCAACGCCCGCGCCGCCTTCGGCTGGTCCCCGCAACACTCCTGGCGGACCGGAAGCACGTAGGTCTGACCCTCTGCCGGGGGATTATTCGAACGTTTCGCCCAGCACCTCGTCGAGGGTGGTGAGGCCGGCCTTCCACTTGATGACGGCGGCCTCGCGCAGGGTCTTGAAGCCCGCGTCCTTGGCGGCCGCCTTGAGCGAGGCCAGCGAGGCCTTGGAGAAGATGAGCTCGCGGATCGAGGCGGTGATCGGCATCACCTCGTAGACGGCCAGCCGGCCCTTGTAGCCGGTGTTGTTGCACTCCGGGCAGCCCTTCCCCTTGTAGAACTTGGCGCCGGCGAGGCTCGTGACGTCGACCCCGAGACGTTTGAGCTCCTCGGGGAGGATCGGCGCCTCGGTCTTGCACGCCTCGCAGATCCGCTTCAGCAGCCGCTGCGAGGCGATCGCGAGCACCGAGGAGCCGATGTAGACGTAGTCCACGCCCAGGTCCACGAGGCGCATGATGGTGGACGCGGCGTCGTTGGTGTGCACGCTGGTCAGCACCATGTGGCCGGTCATCGAAGCCTTCACCGCGAGGGCGGCCGTCTCCTTGTCGCGGGTTTCGCCGACCAACATGATGTTCGGGTCGTGGCGGAGGAAGGCCCGCAGCACCGACTCGAACGTTCGTCCGGCGGCCGGGTCCACCTGGATCTGGATGATGTGCGGGAGGCGGAACTCCACGGGATCCTCGAGCGTCACGATGTTCTTCGTGGGCGTGTTGACGTAGTTCAAGGCGGCGAACAGCGTGGTCGTCTTGCCGCTGGCGGTGGGGCCGGTGACGAACACCATCCCGTACGGGGCCGAGATCGCGCGCTTGAAGTGCTCGAGCTGGTCCGGCTCGAAGCCCAACGTGTCGAGGCTGAGGTTCGACTTGGTCTGGTCCACGATCCGCATCACGATGTTCTCGCCGTAGCGCGTCGGCAGCGTCGCGATGCGCACGTCCACCGACCGGCGGTCGACGGGGAGGTGGATGCGGCCGTCCTGGGGCAGCCGCCGCTCGATGATGTTGAGCTTCGCCAGGATCTTGAACCGGGCAGCGAGGCGGCGCATCATCGCGACGGGCGGCGACTTCTGCTCGAAAAGCGCGCCGTCCACGCGGTAACGCACCGAGATCCGCTTCTCGTAGGGCGTGATGTGGATGTCGGAGGCGCGCTTGCGGACCGCGTCGATGATGATGAAGTTGCACATCTGCGCCACGAGCCCCTCATCCTTGCCGGTATCGTCCTGGTCTTCCTTCTTCTCGGCATCGAGGAGCTCGATGTTGAGATCCTCGGCGTCCATCAGTTCCTGCTCGACGCTCTCCATGATGCTGGCTTCGGCCGCGCTGTTGTCCTCGGGGGTGTCCTGGACCGCCTGCACGGCGGCGGTTTCGCGGGTCTGGATCTCGCCGCTGCCCTTGGGGCCCGTATCGGGGAAATGCTCGGCGATGTGCGGCTTGATCTCCGAGGGCGTCGTGATGACGAGCTTGAGCTGGGTGTCCGGCGGCAGCTTGATCTCCTTGGGGAGGTTGAACAGCGAGAGATCGTCCGCCGCGGATGTCGCGACCTTGATGGTCCCGTTGCGCCGCTCGATCGGCATCGCTTGGTAGCGGCGCGCCGCCGCGCCGGGAATGACTTTCAGTAGGTCCGGCGTGACCGTGAACTGCTCGAGGTGCTCGAAGTCGAGGCCGTGCTGGATCGCGAGAAAGCGGTAGAGCGCCTCCTCGGAGAGGTGCCCCTGCCGCACCATGACCTCGCCCAGCGGGTCGCCGGTCTTGCGTTGTTCCGCGAGCGCGTCCTCCAGTTGCTCCTCGGTGACCATCTGCTCGTCCACGAGCATCTTGCCCAGCATCTTGACGGCCATTAGTTCTCAGCTCCCTCGCGCCGCCAATGCCGCTCCGCGCCCAGGCGCAGCCTGGGCGCTCCGCGGTCGGGGGGGGGGCGCGCGCGCCCCGCCGGCGGGCAAAAAAAAACACACCCCGGGCCCAGTCGGGGGTGGTGTGGTCGGGGGG
>CAYHEI010000027.1:10332-14560 GCA_964355385.1 uncultured bacterium
ATCATTTTGCCCCCCCTTTTTTCACCCCCCCCCGCGCCCCCACACCGCCCCCCCCCCCCCGGGCCCCGCGGGGCCGCTCCGCGGTCGGCTCGCTCGCGCTCGCCTCCGAGGATCAAATCAATCCCCTCCGAGGGTCACGCGCTGGACTTCTTCGGCCGTCGTGAGGCCGGTGCGCCACTTCTCGATCGCGAGGCCGCGGAGGGAACGCATGCCCTGGGCTTCGGCGACCTTGCGCAGTGCCGTGGAATCCGCCCCCTCGAAGATCAGCTCCTGCATCTCGGGCGTGTTGCGCAACATCTCGTACAGTCCGATGCGGCCCGAGTACCCGGTCATGCCGCATTCGGGACAGCCGGCGCCCTTCATGAACGTGGCGTCCGCCACCTCGGCGGGGGCCACCTCGAGACGCTTGAACTCTTCCGGGCCCGGAGTATGCGGGGCCTTGCAGTGCTTGCAGATGCGCTTCATCAGCCGCTGGGCGACGACGAGGCGGACGGCGGTCCCGACGTAGGCCGGAGCAATCCCCATGTCGATGAGACGCGAAATCGTTCCGGGCGCGTCGTTGGTGTGCAGCGTGGAGAAGAGCAGGTGGCCGGTGAGCGCGGCCTGAATGGCGTTGCGCGCGGTCTCCCCGTCCCGGATCTCGCCCAGCATCATGATGTTCGGGTCCTGGCGCAGGGCGCTGCGCAAGGCCACGGCGAAGTCCAGTCCGACGTCGTGATCCATCTGCACCTGCACGATGCCCGGCATCTCGTACTCGACCGGGTCTTCGAGCGTGATGAAGGCCTTCTTCGGGTCGAAGATGAAGCTCAGCGCGGAGTAGAGGGTCGTGGTCTTGCCGCTGCCCGTCGGCCCGGTGTGCAGGATCATGCCGTACGGGGAGCGGATGGCGTCCTCGTAGATCGCCATCTCCTGCTCCTCGAATCCGAGCTTGCGCAAGTCGAGCTGCAGCGAGGATTGGTCCAGGATCCGCATGACGATGTTCTCGCCCTCCATCTGCGGGATGACGGAGACGCGCAGGTCGATCGTCTTGCCGAGCACGCGGATCTTGATGCGCCCGTCCTGGGGCTTGCGGCGCTCGGTGATGTTCATCCGGGCCATGACCTTGAACCGGGCGATGATGCCGCGCTTCAACGAGGCGTTGGGCGACGGCCGGATCTGCAGCGTGCCGTCGACCCGGTACCGCACGGTGAGGCCCTTCGCGGTCGGGTTGATGTGGATGTCCGAGGCGCGCATCTTCAGCGCCTGCCCGATGAGGTAGTTGCACATCTTGATGACGGGGGCCTCGTTCGCGTCCCCCGCGGTGTACTCTTCCTGCCCCTCGCCGGAGGACTCCGCCATCTCTTCCATCTGCGCCATCAGCGCGTCGGGGTCGATCTCGCCCGGCGCCTCCTGCCCCGGGGCGGCACCGTCCTGCGACTCCGCGATCGCCCCGCCCGCGGCGACCGCCGTTATCTCGCCGCCCGCCGACCCGTTGGTGGGGTTGGGGGCGACGGCGCCGTACACGGCGTCGAGGGCGGCCGTGATCTGGCTGATCGGCGCCACGGTGAGTTCGATCGCGGTCTCGGGTCCTACGCGCAGGATCCGGCGCAGCTCCGCCTGGTCGATCGCGCCGGGGTCCTCCGCGGCGAGCGTGAACTTCTGGCGCGTCGCGGCGAGCGTCACCAGACGAAAGCGGCGCGCGGCGTCGGCGGGGAGAAAGCCGCGCGCGGTGGGAGGCGGCGCGACGGTCTCGGTCACGCGCAAGCCGGCCTGGTGGGCCAGGAAGTTCGCGAGCGCGTCCTCCTCCAGGATCTTGAGGCGGACGAGGGCGTGCAGGAAAGGCTCTCGGCTTTCCTTGACCGTCCGGAGCGCCTCCTCCAGCTGCTCGTCGGAGATCAGGCCTTCCGTGATCAAGACATGCCCGAAACGCTGCGGATCCATCGTTCGTCTAGCCCTCGACTAGTATTTTACCCCTTCACGCGGGGGGGCGCCTTGGTACTTCGAGGTCTCCAGCAGGAGGAAGACGAAGTCCTTCCGCCGCCGCACGAGCAGGAGCACCGCGCGCGCGGAAGCCTTGAGCCGGCCATAGTGGCTCTCGAAATCCGCCAGGCCGGCGACCGGCCGCCCTTCCATGGCCTTGATCACGTCGCCTTCGCGCAGCTTCCCCTCGCCGGCGGGGGTGCCCGCCTCGACGAAGGAGACGAGGACGCCTTCCCGGTCCTCGAGCAGGTAGTCCCGGAAGAGATCCTGGGTGATTTCCTTCACGTAGAAGCCCCAGCCGGTCTCGACTTCCCGGGCGACGACGTTCGGCTGCGCGCCGACCGTCACGTCGAGCGCCACGGCCTGGCCCGCCCGCCGCACCCGCGCCCCGAGGCGGCGCCCCACCTCGCTGCTCCAGATCACGCGGGAGAACCGGTTCAGTTCCTCCTCGTCGCGGGCGCCCACGGGCTGCCCGCCGAGCTCGGTGATGATGTCGCCCTGGCGGAACCCGCCCTTCCGCGCGGGCGATCCCTCCTGCACGTCGCTCACCAGGACGCCGCCGCCCTCGCTCGCGCCGAAGTACGCGGCCATCTCGCGCGTGAGGGGCTGGACCGCGAGACCGATCCAGCCGCGGGCGAGCCGGCCGGAGGAACGGAGTTTCGCGACGACTTCCTTGACCGTGTTGATGGGAATCGTGAAGCTCAGGCCGCGCCCCAGGCCCATCGAGTTGATGCCGATGACCTCGCAAGCGAGGTTCACCAGCGGACCGCCGCTGGAGCCCGGGTCGATGGAGGCGTCCGTCTGGATGAAGTCCGTGGTGAAATCGAACCCCGCGTCCACGTCCGACGACGGGTTCAGGCTCGAGAGCGTCCGCCCCTTCCCGCTCACGATGCCGAAGTAGACCGTCCGGTCGAATCCGTAGGGATTGCCCACGGCGAGGATCCACTCGCCGACGCTCGCCCCCGCCGAATCGCCGAGCGTGGGCTCGGGCAGCGGCGCGGGCGGCGCGATCGCGATCAGCGCGAGGTCGGTCTGCCGGTCCGATCCGACGACCGTCGCCTCCAGCTTCGCGCCGTCGGACAGCGTGACCGTGACCAGCTTGGCCTCGTCCACGATGTGGTGGTTCGTGACGATCTGGCCGCCCGCGGTCAGGATCAGGCCGGAGCCCTGCACTTTGTACTTCTGGTCGCCGCGTTTCTGCACCGCCTCGATGTGCACGACCCACGGCTTCACGCGGCCCGAGACCTCCACGATCACGCCCTTCATCTCCTCGAAGACCCGCAGCGCGCCGGTCGGGGTCCGGGTGGGCTCCGCCGCGGCCGCGGCGCGCGCGAGGAGTAGGAGGGAGGCGAGACCGACGGGAATCGTCACGCTTCGATGGTATCATCCAGAATCATGCGAAGCGTGCGCCGGACGGCGTGGGTCGCGGCGCTGGCCGTCGTCGCGGGTTGCGCGGGCGGGCCGGAGGTCCGGGTCGCGCCGGACGATTCGTCCTGGAAGCCGTCGCGGCTCGTGCTGCTGCCGCCCGTCTTCACCACGACGACCATGTCGGCCGGCAAGAGCCTGCCTCCCGACGTGGACAATCCGACCGTGACCGAGGCGATGCGGGACGTCGAGGCTGCGCTCGTGGCCGGGCTGCGCGCGCGCGCCGCGCTCGACGAGATCGGACCCACGCCCGCGTTCACCCGGAGCGCGACGGGCGCCGCCGCGGAGAAGCTCGCGCGGCAGTACGTGGAGACCCGGGCCTGCGATCCGGGACTCGCCGCGGCGCTGCGGGAGGAGCTTGCCGCGGACGCCGTGCTCGTGACCGCCGTGCTGAAGTACGGGCCCGAGATGGACAGCGACGTGGCGCGCGTCTCCCAGAACGCGACCGCGAAAGTGGGGCAAAGCGACCTCGCCGTGAGCGCGGCGGGGTCGAGCGCGCTCGTGTACTACCGCGCGCAGTTCCGGTGCGCGCTGATCCGCCTGTCGGACGGGGCGATCGTCTGGGACGCGGGGGTGCGGGAGCACGCGAAGCGCGTGGCCTTCCTGAACGTGACGCAGGTGTCCACGCTGCGCAAGGCCGTGGGGAGCTTGCTGAACGCCTTTCCCTACCTGAAGGAGGGCCCCGCGGGGGAGCAGCCGCCGGCGCCCTAACTCGCTCTCGCGCCGCGGGCCCCAGGCGACCGGCTTGGAGGGGCTCCCCGGTCGTGGTTCAGACGAGCTTGTTCAACGACGCGATCAGGCGGTCCAGCTCACCCGACGGGTAGAACTTGGCGATCTCGTCGGG
>CAYHEI010000028.1:0-10020 GCA_964355385.1 uncultured bacterium
GGGCCGCGGGGGCCGGGCGCGCGCGGGGTAAGCGCGCGCACCCTGGTGGGGCGGCCCGCCCGGGGCGCGCCGCCGCGGGGGGCGGCGACCGGCGGGGTCGCCCCGGCGCGGGCGCCGGCCGTCGAAGTCCGGGACGCCGTCTTCGGCTACGCGCCGGACCGGCCCGTCCTGCACGGCGTCTCGCTCGCCGTCGCGGCCGGCGAGCACGTCGCCGTGGTCGGACGGACGGGATCGGGCAAGAGCACGCTTCTGAGCCTGGTGTCCGGCCTCTACGCGCCCTGGTCGGGTGACGTGCGCGTCGGGGGCCGCGATCCCCGGACCCTGGCCGAGGGGGAGCGGCGGCGGGCCTTCGGCATCGTCCCACAGACGGTGCAGCTCTTCGGCGGCTCGGTGCGCGATAATCTCACGATGGGGGACGAGACCGTGCCGGAGGAGGCTGTCGGGCGCGCCGCGGCGCTCGCGGGCGCGGAGGCGTTCGTGCGGCGGCTGCCCCGGGGGTACGACACCCCGATCGGCGGGGACGGCCGCGGCGCAGCGCTCCGGCTCTCCGCGGGCCAGGGCCAGCTCCTCGCGCTGGCGCGCGCGCTCATCTGCGAGCCGCCGCTGCTGGTCCTCGACGAGGCGACCTCCGCGGTGGACGGGTAAAGCGCCGCCGCCTTCCGGGCGGCGCTGGCGCCCGGCCGCGCGGGCGGCCGTGCGGTCCTCACGGTGGCGCACCGGCTTTCGACGGCGCGCGGCGCCGACCGGGTGCTCGTCATGGAACACGGCCGGATCGTGGAGGAGGGGACGCCCGCGAACCTGATCGCGCGCGGCGGCCGCTTCGCCGCCCTGCTGGAGCTCGAGGAAGCCGGCTGGGACTGGAGGCAGGAATGACGCCGGGGCTGCGCGGCCGCCTCACCCGGCTGGGGCTGGGCGGGCATGAGTTTCTCCCCGACGGAAGCTCCCGTGGGTTCAACGAGGACTTCCGCCGGGCGACGACCGCCGGGTACGTCTGGCCGGGATTCGGCGGGCCCGCGCGGCGGGCCGTCGTCGCGGCGGCCGTGGCGGAGGGGATCAACCTCTTCGACGCGACCATCGACGCCGAGAAGGACGCGCTGGGCCGCAATCTGGCCGCGGTCGCGCCCCCGCAGGCGGTGTACATCCAGACCCGGCCCGAGGGAATGGTCTACGAGAACAATCCGAACGATCCGTTCAATACCGGGCTGGCCGATTGGACCCGGCTGCGCGCCGAGGTGGAGCGCATCCGCGGGCTCCTGCGCCGCCCCTGCGTGGACGTCCTGAACCTCGGATTCCGCCGCGCCGCGCTGGAGCACGATCCGGAGTTTCTCGCGAAGGTCGCGGACAACATCGCGCGCCTCAAGACAGAAGGACTGATCCGCTGGGCCTCCGCCGACACCTTCTCCGGGGAGGCGCTCTATCTGGAGGCGATCGCCACGGGCGCGTTCGACTCGCTCTTCATCAACTTCAACGTCGCGGACGAGGCGCCCGCCCGCGCCGTGCTGCCGGCCGCGGCGGCGGCGGGCATGGCCGTGCACGTCCGCGAGGCGTTCGGAAAGGGCGCGCTCTTCCGGCTCGCGGCGGACGCGGGGATCATGGACCGCGCCGCGGTCGCGCGGGCGGCGGTGCGGTGGATTCTGTCGCATGCGGAGATCTCAACCCTCGTGGTGGGCGCGGGCACGTCCGCCGAGCTGGCGAACGCGGTACGCGCCGCCAATGCGCCGGAGCCGGACGCGGACGACCGGGCGCTGCTGGACCGCCTCCGCGCGTCTCCCGGGTTTCGCGATCTCGCGACCCGCAAGTCCCGCGACTTCGCGGCGGGGTGGCAGTAGTTGGACGGGGTCAGGGCTTGACATGTGACATCCGAAGAATCCAGGAGATCAGGTACGACTGGGACGCGGTGGGCCGTGCATCTGATTCAAGCTCCCGCTGCCTGACCGTTCCGAGGGAGCGCCCACGGACGATCCGCTGATCGCGTCGCCGCCGTGTTATCATCAACTCGCCTCATGAACCCCCTTCCCTCGCAGGTTGCTACCGGCTTTTCCGGCTTGGGCATCGCTCCGGCGTACCTGGACGTGCTCGCGCGGTTGCGGATCACCACGCCGACGCCGATCCAGCGGCAGGCCATCCCCGTGGCCCTCACGGGAAAGGACGTGGCGGGCATCGCGCAGACGGGGACGGGCAAGACCATCGCGTACGGCATCCCGATGCTCCAGCGGCTGGCGCAGGTCGGGGGGCGGGGCCTCGTCGTGCTGCCGACCCGCGAGCTGGCCATGCAGGTGGACGAGGCCCTGCGGCGGATCGCGCCCGCGCGGGATTTCCGGACGGCCGTGATCATCGGCGGCGCGGGGCCCTGGCCGCAGATCCAGGCGCTGCGCGCCAACCCCACGGTCATTATCGCCACCCCCGGGCGGCTGAACGACCTGCTGCAGCAGCGGCAGGCGCGGTTGGACGACGCGCGGATCGTGGTGCTGGACGAGGCGGACCGCATGCTGGACATGGGCTTCGCGCCGCAGATCGACCGGATCTTCCGGGTGCTGCCGCGGGAGCGCCAGACGATGCTCTTTTCCGCGACGATCCCGGACGGCATCATGATGCTCGCGGGCGCGTACATGCGCGCGCCGGTCCGGGTGGAGGTCGCGCCCTCCGGCACGGCGGCGGCGGGCGTGACGCAGGAGCTGTTCGTGGTGCCCAAGGAGCAGCGCAACCGGCTGCTCGACCGGCTGCTGCAGCAGCACCAGGTCACGACGCTCATCTTCTCGCGCACCAAGCACGGTGCCCGGCGGCTGGTGCAGCTGATCCGAGGGATGGGACACACGGCGGCGGAGATTCACGCGAACCGTTCGCTCTCGCAGCGCAAGGACGCGCTGGAGGGGTTCAAGGCCGGTCGCTACCGCGTGCTCGTCGCCACCGACATCGCTTCGCGGGGCATCGACGTCACCGGGATCGGGCTGGTGCTGAACTACGACCTGCCCACCAACCCCGAGGACTACGTCCACCGCATCGGGCGCACGGCGCGCGCGGGTCTGGGGGGCCACGCGATCTCGTTCGTCGCGCCCGACCAGCACGGCGAGGTGCGGCGGATCGAGAGGCTGATCCGCAAGAGTCTCTCGATCTCCAAGCTGCCCGAGCTGCCGCCGGCGCGCCTGGCGCCGCCGCCGCCGCCGCGCCGAGCGTGGGGGCCGCCGGCTCCGCCGCCGCGCCGCCATCAGGGCCCGCCGTCCTTCCAGCCCCGTCGTCACTATGGCGGAGGCCGCTGATTCTCCCTTGAAGGCGGCGCTGATCGCGGGCTTCGCGCTCGCGGCCGCCGTCTCGTTCGCGGCGGCGCCGCTTCCGCCGCCCCGGCCGAATCTTCCGCCCGATCCGCCGCTCCCGCCATCCGTCGTGACCGCGGCCGGCCGGCGGCTGCTCCTGGGCGACGCCCCGGGCGCCGCCGTCCGCTGGGACGCCGTCGCGGGCCGGCTCGTCTCGAACCGGCCGGGTTGGTGGCTCGTGAACTTCCCGCCGGAACGGATCGAGGGATTGGCCGCCGCCGAGCGGGACGCCGCCGCGACCCGCCTGTTCGGCGTCCCCTGGGCGCGGGTGCGCAACTGGTACCTGCGTTCGCCCGGCGCGCCGCCGCGCGAGCCGCCGGAGCCGACGGGGCCCGCGGCCGTCGAGCTGACGGCCTCGACCACCCTCGTGGTGGACATGGGGGACCGGGCCGCGGACGACCGCAACTCGGGGACGTTCGACCGGCCGCTGCGCACGATCGCGGCGGCGGCGGCGCGCGCGCGGGCGGGCGACGTGATCCGCGTCCGCCCCGGCGTCTATCGGGAGGCGTTCACCCTTACCGCGAGCGGGGAGCCGGGCCGCCCCATCCGGATCGAGGGTGAGCGGGGGGCGCGCGGGGCGCTGCCGGTCGTCACGGGCAACGACCCGTTTCCGCGGGGGGCGTGGCGGCCCTGGCCGCGCGGCCGGGGTGTCTGGCGGGCTTCGCTCTTCACGGGGCTGCTGGGCACGGTCTCCGTGAACGGCACGGCGCTCGTGGAGCGCGATGATCCGGCCGAGCTCGCCCCCGGCGAGTTCTGTTTCAACCGCGGCTCGGAGGAGTTCCTCGAGCGCAAGGCGGATCCCCGCCGCCCCCCGCGCGAACACGACGCGCAGAGCGCCCATGAATGGCGGCAGGCGTCCTCCGGCACGGACGGCTTCCTCGATCTCGCGGCCGCGTGCGGGGAAGGGGCGCGCGGCGCGGTCGTGTGGGCGTCCGCGTGGATCTGGATGGAGCCGTTCGTCTTGGGCGCGCCGGTCGATCCCGTGGCGCCGCGTCCGCTGCCGGGGCGCGTGGAGACCGAGGGCGAGTTCCGCGCCGCGCGGATGAACGGCGCCGGCCTGGCGGACCAGGTGAACCCGTACCGGGTTTGGGTGAACGGCGAGCGGCTGCCCGCGTACGTCCGCTCGGAGCGGGCGCGGATGGAAGTGGACCGGCCGCACCCGGGGCGCAACTACGGGTTCTCCGACGAGTGGATGAACTTTCCGCTCCACGAGGGCTGGAACCACCTGCTCTTCCAGTTCGACACCACGGTGCGACCGGCCAAGACCCGGTTCAAGCTGAAGGTCCCGACGCTCTCGTACCAGCGGCGCGACGGCTCCTGGTACGACGAGGCGCGACCCGTCGGATCTTCGGCGTCGCCTCCGGACGATCTCCGCCGCCCTCCCGCCGGCCCGCGGCGGCCGTGGATCGCGGAGTGGCTGGTGCTGGGGCCCTTCCCGTCCCGGCCCGACGGCGGCGTCTACGTCCGCCTGTCCGGGAACGCCTCCCCCGCGGGCGCCGGGCTGGATCTCGCGGCTCGGGCGAACGCGCTGGCGACGCTGGCGGGGGACTTCATCGAGCTGCGCGGGCTCGAGTTCCGGGACGGCGCGCAGTTCCAGCAGCGCGCGCAGGTGCGCGTGACCGGGCGGGGCTGCGTCGTGGAAGGCTGCCTCGCGCGGGATTCGGAAGTCCGTGGCATCACCGTGGAGTTCGACGGCCGGCACGACCAGACCGAGCCGCCGACGATGATCCGCGGCAACTGGATCGTCAACCCCGGCGACGTGGGGATCGGCTGCGCGGGGACGAGCGAGTTCCTGACGCCGGAGAACCTCGACGGTGCGGCGCCCGGACGGGGCCGCGCGGTCATCGAGCGCAACGTGGTGGTGAACGCGAACTGGGCGGGCTTCGATCCTTTCTGGGAATCGGGCGGGATGAAGCTCCTCATGACGACGGGGTGTGTCGTGCGGCACAACACGATCGTGGGCGGGAGCGGGCCGGGACTGTGGTTCGACTGGGAGCATTTCAACGACCGGGTGGAGGGGAATCTGTTTCGGGACGGCTGGGCCTTCGGCGTCGGCGTCGAGGCGTCGCCCGGCCCGCTGCTGCTCGCGAACAACCTGGCCGTGGACCTGCGCCCCGGCGCGGTCTGGTTCCGGTTCGGGCTGCTCGAGTGGTCGTCGGACCGGGTCTATTTCATGCACAATACGATCGACGGGCGCTGGAACACGCTGCCCGCGTGGCAGGAGCTCGACGGCGCGGACGGGATCTACGTGGGCGAGGGGCCGGACGACCGGCAGACCCGCTGGGGCGCGCTGACGGCGCGGGCGCACGCGGTGCTCAACAATCTCGTCGTCGGCTGCGACACCGCGCTGCAGACGCGGCCGGAAACCCGCACGGCGGACACCGTGGCGGGAAACGTGACCGACCGCGGGCGGGGGATGGCGGCCCGCGCCGAGCTGCCGGGAGCCTTCCGCGCCGCGGCGCGGCTCGATTACCGGCTCGCGCCGGGCTGCACGCTCCTGGCGGCGGGCGCGGATCACGAGCTGGAGCGGCTGGTGCCGCACGACTTCAACGGCCTGCTGCGGTTCCCGGCCGACGGCGTCACGCCGGGCGCCTTCCGGGCCGAGCCGCCCGCGACCGTGACGCTTGAGGCCGAATTGGAGGACGGAACGCTGCTGCGGCCCTGATCGGACTGGGCTTTTGCCAAGAGCGCGCGATATGTGATCATCATCACAGTTATCCGTCTGCCCGGGCCGCATAGTCCGTGCGGAGCGGGTGGGGTGCCCTGGGGAGGGCGCACCGTGATCTCGGGTTGTTGCGTTCCCGCGGGAGCTGGAGTCGATGCCTCGGATCAGGGGAGAGTATTCATGGTCGTGAAGTTGGACTTGGCGGCATCCGGGCGCCGCCGCTGGTCGCTGTTCCTGGCGGGGGCCGTCATGGCCTTGGCGATGGCGGCGTTGGCCGGATGGGGGATGAGCGTGCAGGCACTCGCAGCCGTGAGGCCGGGGTATATCCCCATGGCGGTCAACACGGCGCTGGGGTTCCTCCTGCTCAATGCCGCCCTCGGCGGGCTCTGGCTCGCCCGGCCCGTTCCGGCGGCCCGGGCGGCGCGCGCCGCAGGCGGTCTGGTGGCGGCGGTGGGGATCCTGCGGCTTTTCGAGCTGACCGTGGGGCGGGATCTCGGGCTCGACTTCTGGCTGTACCGCCCGGTCGATGATCTCCTCGCTGGCTGGCGGCCGGTTGCCACGGCGGACTCCGCGGGCCGGATGGCCTTTCCGACCGCGTGCGGGTTCATTCTGGCCGGGGCGGCCCTGTGGGCGGGAACGCTGGCCCGTTCCCGCCCGCTCGAAGTCGCCGGGACGCTGGCCGTCCTGGTGGCGGCCCTTGGCGGCGTGTTCGCGCTGGGCTACGCCCACTTCGCGCCCCTGCTCTACGGCGGACAGACGATTCCGATGGCCCTCAACACTTCCCTGGCGTTCCTCTTCACCGGGACCGCGCTGGCCGCCACACTGGGGCCCGCCGCGTGGCCGTGGCGGGCGTTTTCCGGGCCCTCCGTCCGCGCCCGGCTGGTCCGGGCGTTCCTTCCCGTCACGGCGGCCGCCGCGCTGGGCGCACCGTTGGCGGTCGCCGCGGCGCAACGCTTTGTCGGCGAGCGGTATATTCCCTTCGTGTCCGCGGCGCTCATCGCGGCGTTCGTGATGCTCGCGGTGGCCGCGTGCGTGCGCGCTGCGCGCGGAATGGAGGCGTCACTGGCCGAGCTCGAAGCGCAGCTCCGCCAGTCGCAGAAGATGGACGCGCTCGGCCGGCTGGCCGGGGGAGTCGCGCACGACTTTAACAACCTGCTGGCGGTGATCTCCGGCCACGGCGAACTGCTCTTGGATCGGACCGACCTGGATCCCGCGGTCCGCGAGCAGGTTGAAACCATCTACGGCGCGGGCCGGCGCGCCTCCGCGCTGACGCGGCAGCTCCTCTCCTTCAGCCGGTCCGCCGAATCGCCCGAGCCGGTTCTGGCCGACGTGAACCGCGACGTGGACGACATGGTCCGGATGCTCCGCCGCCTCGTGCGGGCGAACGTCGTCCTGACGGTTCGGCCGGTGGAGGGCGCCGGCTGCATCCGGATCGGCCCCGGCGAGCTCGAGCAGGTGCTCGTGAACCTCATCGTGAACGCCCGCGACGCGATTCCGGGCGCGGGGGAAATCTCGATCGCGACCGCGACGCTGGATCTCCCCCAGGGCGCCACCTGGCGGGGCGCGGCGGTGCCCGAGGGCGTGTACGTCGAGCTGTCCGTCGCCGACAACGGCGGCGGGATGAGCGTGGACGTGCGGACCCGGCTCTTCGAGCCGTTCTTTACGACCAAGGCGGAAGGGCAGGGCACGGGGCTCGGGCTGGCGACCGTCCACCGGATCGTCGCGCAGGCGGGTGGCCGGATCGCCGTCGCCAGCCAAGTGGGACGCGGCACGACGTTCGCGCTGCTCTTTCCCCGCGCGGCGCCCTCGGGGTGGAGGGACGCGGAGTCGCGCGCGGTGACCGACGCGTTGCGCGGCACCGAGAACGTGCTGGTCGTGGACGACGAGGACGAGGTGCGGGCGCTCGTGAGCGAGGTCCTGACGCGGCACGGATACCGCGTGCAGCAGGCGCGGGGCGGAGGGGAGGCGCTGGCGATCTGCGCCGGCGCGGATCGGATTGATCTGCTCCTGACCGACTCGGTGCTTCCCCTCCTCAGCGGGGTCCAACTGGCCCGGCAGGTCTTGGAAGCGCGGCCCGGCGCGAGGATCATCTACATGTCGGGGCGCGGGGACGGCGAGCTGCCCGCCGGCTCCCGGCCCCACGGATTCCTCCAGAAGCCGTTCCCCATGGACCTCATGCTGCGCAAGGTGCGCGAAGCACTGAACGCCGGCGGCGTCAGCTCCGCAGGACGTTGACGCCCGAGGGGATGCCGGTCGCGAGCCCCACCAGGATCCACAGCGCCGCGGCGAGCGACTCGCCGAGCACCAGGCCGAGGACGAACGGGAGGACCCGCCGGTAGGCCGGGGCTCCGCCGAAGGTCATCACCGCCGTCTTCGTGGCCCAGCCCAGGAAGATCGAGAACCAGATCACGCTCATCGCCCAGCTCCCGCACAGGACGAGCCCGAACGGATGCAACGGCCACCAGAGGAAGCGGGCGCGAAGGGCGAGCAGCCCCAGCGCCAGCCCTCCACCCGCGAGGACGTGCGCCGCGTTGACGGGGAGGAGCTTCGCTCCGCCCACCGTGACGAAGTCGAAATCGGGCGGCGTGCTCTGGTAGGTCGACACGGCGCCGAGGAATTCCAGCGGCGACCCGATCGCCGCCCACTGGTCCATGTTCACGGCGCCGTACTTGTAGCTGGTGACGATCCGGGACCAGCCGGAGACGCCGAGGCCGACCGCCGCCGCCAGCGCGAGCACGGCCAGGACCCGGCCGAGGGGCAGGCGCGCCCGATCCGCCGCCGCGAGCCCGTTGAAGAGATAGGGCAGCAGGGCCTCGCGCAGGTCCTGCATGAGGATCGCCTTCTGCATGTTCAGCGCGTTGAGCGTCGCGCCCCCCAGCCAGGCGGGGGGAACCAGTCCCGCGATGACGTCGTAGGGAATCACGCTGATCTGCACGAAGAGGAGGCCCGCCTCCGCCACCACGCGCGCGAGGACGAGCAGCATCGCCAGGAACAGCAGCACGGCCGCCGCGGCCGCCCACCATGCCGCGCCCGCGACGTGAAGCCAGAGGATCATGCCCGCGACGCCCGCGAGCATGAGCCCCAGCGCGGGACGGGGCGCGATGGGGTCCAGCTCGGGATCGGCGCGGCCCGCGCGCGCCCGCGCCCACCAGGCGGCCAGGAAGCCCCGCGCGGTCCAGCACAGGAAAGCGGCGAGCGCGAGGAGCGCGCCGGCGGTTTCGAACGTCGTCACCTTGACGTACCAGTCACCCCAGAATCCCGTGGCGCCGGACCCGAGCCAGGCGATCCAGACGTAGCTGAGCTGGTAGAGGAGGTAGAAGACCCAGAGGGAAAGCGACGTCTGCGTAGCGAGCAGGAAGGTCAGGCCGATCACGATGAAGCTGCCGTTGAGCGTGCCGAGCGAGAACTCGCTCCACGGCCGGTCGGGGAAGAGCGAGCCCATGGTGGTCCCCATCGGGATGCGGGGCACGGCGGGGAGGAACGCCGCGAGGCCGTTCACGCTCCAGACGCCCGCCGCCAGGACGCATCCCGCCCAGGTGAGCGGGTTGCGCAGAAAGGCGTTCAGCGCGCGGCCCGGCGCGGCTTCCTCGGCGAGCAGCTCAGGGACGTGCACGAGCGGGAAGACGAGGCGCTCGCCGGACGACCACGGGCGGAAGAAGAGCGCCACGAAGCTGAAATTGGACGCGTAGAGGAGGACGACGAACGCGATCCAGACGGTCAGCGGAACCGCCCACACGCCCCAGGGGATGTGCGCGCCGCGCGGGAGGCCCTCCATGAACCAGCGGATCGCCGGGTGGTTCGGATCGCGGCTCAGCACCAGCCAGTCCGGGAGGTGCCGCACGACGGCTGCGTCCCAACCGTTGGACGCGTTGGAGAAATACGCGGGGACCGCCATCCAGGTGATCAGGTAGCGCATCACCCCGGACCCGGCGATCCCCCCCCCCCCCCCCCAAATGGGACAGATAAGGAGCAGCTCCCCCCGCGCGCGGCGCCCCCCCCCCCACCCCCCGCCCCGCCCCCTGTTGACGCCCCGCATCAACAGCA
>CAYHEI010000028.1:10030-14481 GCA_964355385.1 uncultured bacterium
CCCTGTTGACCTGGTCGCCCACCCCCCGGGCCCCGGCGACCCCGCCCCCCACGCCAATAAGGCCCCTCACCAGGCCCAGCCCCCCGGGCGCGCCGCGCCGCACGCCGCACCACCGGCCGAGCCCCGTGTTGACGCCGAGAATCAAGAGCATCACGACCACGATCGAGATCAGCGGGAAGTGGTCGCCGACCAGCAGGCTGTTGGAGAGGACGTCGTCGTTGTACGCCTCGACGAGGTCCACGAGCACGGCGCAGAAAAGCCCGATGCCGACGGCGCGGAGGGTGACCGGCGACCGGGGCACGCCGGTCGGACTCGCGGGCCTACCTCAGCTCGGCGACCCGGACCTCCCGACCCGCGCGCGCCGATGTGAGGGCGCCCTCGATGATCTGCATGATGTGGAACCCCACCCGGCCGGGCGTGTTGGGCTCGCCGGACTTCTTCTTGCCCAGGCACGCGCTCACGAAGTCCGCTTGCAGGGACTCGGCCTTGCCTGCGGGCTTCACGGTCTCCTTGGTGAACGTGCCCTTGGCGTCCTCGTGGAAGAACGTGAACGGGCGCAGCCGGATCCCGCCCCGCTTGCCGTAGATGACGAAGTCGTTCCCCTCCATGTTCGCGGCCCAGGCGGTCTCGAAGACGGCCGAGGCGCCGTTCTCGAACCGGACCATCGCGGTGAGGTGCTCCTCGACGTCGTGCACGACGCCCTTGGGCACCCGCTGGCTGCCGACCTCGCGGGCGAACGTGGCGTTCACCGCGACGGGCTTGGGTGCGCCGAGGATGTACATGAGGACGTCGATGTCGTAGCAGCCGATGTCGTTCACCGCGCCCCCGCCGGACTTGGCGGCGTTCAGGAACCACGTGACGTCCGGCCAGAAGTCGAGCCCCGGCCGCCCGCGCTGGCGCAGGCTGGTGACGCGGCTGTAGTAAACGTCGCCCAGCTTGCCGGCGGCGACCAGTTGCCGGGCGGTCTCCACCTCCGGGTTGAGCGTCGCGCGCGCGGAGCACAGGCCGAGCTGCACGCCGGCCTTGCGCGCCGCCTCGGCCATCCGGCCCGCCTCGCGGGCGACCATCGTCATCGGCTTCTCCACGAGCACGTGCTTGCCCGCCTTGATCGCGTCCAGGGCCGGCTGCAGGTGCGCGAAGGGCGGGGTGCAGACCGACACGGCGTCCACGTCGGCGAGCCCCTTCCGGTAGTCCGCCAGCGCGCGGGGAACCTTGTACTCCGTGGCGCGCGCCTTGGCGCGATCCTCCAGCAGGTCCGCGACCCAGGCGACGTTCACCCGGGGATCCTTGGCATATCCGCCCAAATGGTCCGCGGAGATCATGCCCGACCCGATAATGCCGACATTCAGTTTCTTCGCCATCGCACGCTCCTTTCCCGGCCTGCCGGGTCCGGCACAGTATACAACCGGACGGTGCGCTGGGAGTGGCCAGTCTCCGCTGTGGACAGATCGCTGGGTCACTGATAGCATACTTCTGCATGAGAACGACGCTCGATCTGAACACCGGCCTCCTACGGGAGGCCAAGCAGCGGGCCGCGGAGCGGGGGACGACGCTGACGGGGATTCTCGAGAGCGCGCTGCGGCAGTTCCTCCATGCGCCCGCCCTCGGGCGGGGGAAGCCGTTCAAGTTCCGACCCCTGGTCGTGCGCGGACGCGCCAAGCCGTCCGTCGACGTCGCGGACCGGCGCGCCCTGTACGATCGCATGGAGGGGCGTTCCTGACCGCGATCGACACGAACGTGCTGATCGCCGCGCATCGCGCTGAACATGCCGATCACACGCGGGCGAGGACGGCGGTCGCCAAGCTCGCGGAGGGAACGGATCCCTGGGGTATCCCCGTGTTCTGCCTGGGCGAGTTTATCCGCGTCGTCACCCACGAGCGGGTCTTCGTTCCCCCCACCGGGTCCGCCGACGCCTGTACCGCCGTCGAGCGCTGGCTGGAGTCGCCGACGTGCCAGGTGCTCGTGCCCGGCGCTCGGTACGTCGGCTTGTTGGCCGAGGCGATCCGTGAATCCGGCGCGACGGGCAACCTCGTCTTCGACGCGCAGATCGTCGCGGTGTGCAGGGAAGCGGGCGTGCGCTCACTGCTCACGGCGGATCGGGACTTCGCCCGGTTTCCCGGCTTCCGGGTCCTGAGCCTCTGAGCGTTTCCGATGGCCTCGCCGTCTGACGCTCCGCTCGATTCCGAGACGCCCTTCAATATCCGGCCGGACGCGTTCGCCGGCACCGCCCGGTATTACGCCCGGTACCGGCCGCCGTACCCCGCGGCACTGCTGGACGACCTGTGCCGCCGGGCGGGTGTGTCGGGCGCCGGGCGGTTGCTCGACCTCGGCTGCGGCCCGGGGCGGGTCGCCCTGCCCCTCGCGTCGCGCTTTCGTGAGGTCGTCGCCGTGGATTTGGAGCCCGAGATGATCAAGGTCGGTGGCGAGGAAGCCGGGTGTCAGGGAGTCGCGAACGTGAAGTGGAGTGTCGGCAGAGTCGAGGACGTCTCGGAGATTGCGGGGTCGTGTGAGTTGATCACGATGGGTGAAGCCTTCCACCGGTTCGACCAACCGTTGATCCTGCGCCGCGCGCTGGAGTGGCTGCAGCCCGGCGGATGCCTCGCGACGCTGGGCGGGACGAATGCGCTGCTCAAGAAGGGAGAGGCGCCTTGGCAGCGAAAGCTGGCCGAGGTCTGGGCGCGGTGGGAGGGGAAGGGCGTTGCGGGAGGGCATCCCACCGCCGTGACGTCTACCACGCGATACGGCGACCTCATGGCGGAGGCGGGCTTCGAGGACCTGGGAGACCACGACTTCGACGCGACGCTCACCTGGGACGTCGACTCCCTAATCGGCAACGCCTACTCCTCGTCCGTCATGTCGCGTCGGGCGCTCGGGGAGCGCGCCGCTGGATTCGAGGCCGACATGCGCCGCACGATGTTGGCATTGGAACCCGGCGGCCGTTTCACCGAGACGTTCACGTTCGGCTACACGCTGGCCCGGAAGCCCGGGGAGTAGGAGCGGCTTCTAGGGCCGGGGCGGGTCGACGTACACGGACGGCCCCGCGGCGAGCCCGGCGGCAGTCAGGCGTGCGCGCTGTGCCTCGGCCCGCGCGCTGAAGTCCGGCCACGCCTTGCCCGCGCGCGGCGACCAGAGATTCTCCGCGACCGCGAGCAGCCGGGGCAGGATCTGGGGGAAGACGCCCGGCTCCTCGACGCCCTCGGTCCACAGGCACGCCTCGCCGCCCAGCAGCCGCCGCTCCGCCTCCGGTCCGATCGGCGATTCCTTCTCCGGCGGGTCGCCCTCGATCGTCGGCTCGAACTTGTGCACCCATTCCAGGTTCATCCAGTATCCCGCGATGCCGTACGAGAGATACGTGTAGCTGTACGGGGAGTGGATCACGTCGTGTCCGGCGCGGGCGGCGGCGGACACCGCCTTCTCGCTCGCCCGCCAGGCCTGGACGATCACCCCTTGCGGCGCCCCGCCCTCGAGGATTTCGTCCCAGCAGATCGCCCGCTTGCCCTTCCGCTCGAGGTACTCGGCCATGCGCCGCACGAACCAGGTCTGGAGCGCGGCCTCGTCCTTGAGCCTCTCGGCCTTGATCCGCGTCCGGCACTTCGGGCACGCCTTCCACCGGTCCTTGGGGACCTCGTCCGCGCCCAGGTGCACCCAGGGCGCCGGGAACAACTCCGCGACCTCCTCCAGCACGCCCTCCAGAAACGCGAACGTCCGGTCGTTGCCGGCGCAGTAGATGTCCGCATGGACGCCCCACTCGGTCTCGACCGCGAACGGGCCGCCGGTGCAGGAGAGATCGGGGTACGACGCGAGCGCCGCCTTGCAGTGGCCGGGCAGCTCGATCTCGGGGACGACCGCGATGCCCCGCGCCTGGGCGTAGGCCACCACGTCTCGGATATCCGCCTTGGTGTAGAACCCGCCGTGGCGGGCCGCGCTTTCCTTCCCACCCGCGACGCCCCGCCACGCCCCGACCGCGGTCAGCTGGGGGAAGCGGGCGATCTCGATTCGCCAGCCTTGGTCCTCGGTCAGGTGCCAGTGCAGCCGGTTGAACTTGTAGAACGCCAGCACGTCCACCACGCGCTTGACGAGCGCGACGGACATGAAGTGCCGGCCGCAGTCGAGCAGGAACCCGCGCCAGGGGTACCGGGGCCGGTCCTCGATCCGAACGCCCGGCACCGTCCACGGGCCGGCGGACGGCGTGGCGGACTCGATCGCGGGCGGGAGCATCTGACGCAGCGTCGTGCCGGCGTGGAGGAATCCGGCGGGTGTCCCGGCGCGCAACGTGACGCCCGCGGGCGCGACCTCGACGGCGTACGCCTCGTCGCCCGCCGGGGCGCCCGCTGACGTGAGGAGGATCCCCCCGGCCGGGGCGGCGCCGGCGCGGGGCGCGCGCCCGGGCGGGGGGGCGGCGGGCGCGGGGCGGGGCGGGGGCGCGCGGCGCGCCGGGGCGGGCGGGGCGG
>CAYHEI010000029.1:0-14302 GCA_964355385.1 uncultured bacterium
CACCCGACCCCCCCCCCGCCGCGCATCCTGCCCAGGAGCCGCCCGCGCCGCCCCGGCCGACCGGCGCCCCGGCTACCGGCGGGCGGCGTAGCCCAGCCCGAGCGCGCCGACCGAGAGCGGCACGGTCAGGAGGGCGCCGACGCCCGCGAGCAGCGATCCGGAACCGCCGACCACCGCGAGCACGAGCAGGAAGACGACGTGCATGAAGGTGCCGCCCTGCTGCACCATCTCGGCGCTCCGGCGCTGCGCCTCGCCCATCCCCATCCCCTTGTCGGCCATGAGGGGCAGCGCGTACATCCACCGCGCGGCCAGGATGAGGCCGGGGACGACGAGCAGGAGCGTGCCGAGGAAGATCGCGACGGCGTGGACGAGCGCCGCGCCGAGCAATGGAAACGTGCGGCCGAGCGGCTTGAACACGTCGCCGGGCGCCGGCGTGCCGCCGGCGTGCGCCTTCACGAACATGAGGACCGCCCCGGCGGTCAGCGCGGGGGCGAGAATCCCCAGCGTCGCCGCGCCGGCGAGCACGGCGACGGCGCAGCCCAGGACGAGCGGCACCGGGTGCTTCACGGTGAGATTCAGCGCGCCGGCGAGGTACTTCCCGAGGTCCACGAGGGTTATCCTAACACGACCAGCACGGCGACGATGGAGCGGGGCGGAAGCGTGATCGTGAAGGAGCCGTCAAGGACCTTGACGCTCCCCCGCTTGAGCGCGTTGCGCGTATGGGAGAAGAAGGTCGGCTTGGCGGGAAGGTTCGCGAGGGTGAGGGTGCGGACCTTCCCGGTGAATGGCGGCAGGCCCTTGAGCGCCACCTCGACCTGCCGCGGTGACTTGTCGCGGCAGACGAGGATGATCGTGGCGGCGTTGGTGGCGGGGTCGAGGGACGAATAGGCCGAGACCATGGCGTCGTCGCCGGACGACGAGGCGATGCGCGTCGAACGCGCATAGCGGCTGAAGAGGTGCAGGACCTCCCACAGCTCGTCAGTCCAGAACCAGGGGGTGAAGACCTGGACGCCGTGGTCGCTGAAGACGCCCAGGTGGGAGGCGTACCAGAGCGCGCGCACCATGGGGGTCTTGGAGTGGGCGCCGCTCTCGGTGGTGGCGATGCCGAGGCCGTGGCCGGGCCCGAAGTACCTGTCCAGCCAGCCCTCGATGCGCCCCAGCACCATCTCGACCTTTTGGTCGTCGTGCCAGCCGCAGTCGGGCACGCGCTTGCAGCCGTTGGCGGAGGGGCTGGCGTAGCCGGGATCGTACCAGGTCCGGTGCTCCTGGAGGATGGCGTCGTCGGTGCCGTTCTCGTTGGTGTAGGTGTGGATGTCGACCAGGTCGATGAGCGGCCGGCCGAACGCCTTGCTCTCCTCGGCCATCCGCTTGATGAAGTACTCCATCCAGGGCAGCCCGCCGACGCAGTTGTGGTCGGACCAGTTCCACCAGAACCACTCTGAGCTGAAGCCGGGGGCCATGAGCTTCGCGTCCGGGTAGCGGGTCTTGACCTCGCACGCCACGGCGACGTACATCCGCACGCACTCTTCCCCGGTCATGAGCGTGCCGGAGACGTCGTCGTGCGTGCCGCGCCAGCATTCCGGCTCGTTGTCCAGGTGCCACACCGGGAATCGCTTGGGGTCCAGCCCGAGCCCTTCGGTGGCACTCAGGGCCGAGCGTTGCCCAAGCACAGGCCCGCGCGGGCCGAACCAGCGATCGAGCACGTCCACGATCTCCTTGGGGGTCTGGCTCTCGAGATAGGCCGTCGCGACGCCCCCGCCGCACAGGTTGGCGTGCGGGTTCTTGTGCCCGGGATCGAGCTTGTTCTCGTTGCAGTTGGCCCGGTCCGTCTTCGCGACCCAGCCCAGGACCGGAAGCGAGAAGAGCCCGACCACGCCGGGACACGTGTCCTGGATGACCCGCGCGCGTTCGGGCCGGTTCTGCTTGTAGACGTTGTTGTACCAGTCGGGGTGGGAGGAGAGGTCGTTGCGCCAGTTGTACTTGGTTCCGTTGTTGCCGTCGGACTCGCGGGAGATCCGCAGCCCGGCCTCCAGCGCGAGCTCGCGCGCGGGGCGAAACATGGTCTGGTCCAATCCCGCCAGGTTCATGTTCCGGCCGTAGAGCCACGGCGAGATCGGGCGGCGGCCTTGGGACGCGTCCACCTCGATGCGAACGACGGCGGGTTCCGCCACGGGCGTGGCACTTGACGCGGGAGCCGCCTGCGCCAGCGCCGCCCAGAGCAGGATCAGCGGCAGCGCAAGCGCTCCGGGAGCCACAGCACGGCGGTGACCCCGCGCGGGTAGTAGCGGCTCCCGAGATCCTTGCCGTCGCGCGAACGGATCTGGTCGGTGAACGCGAAGTCCGCGCAGCCGCCCTCGCGCTGCCAGCGCGCGTGCGCGGCGTCCCAGCCCCGCCGCACGGCGGCCGGGAAGCGCAGCTTCAACACCCGCTCCACGACGTACTGGGAGAGCGCGATCTTGCTCATCCACGTGTTCTCGGACGTGGACGACATCTTCCAGCCGCCGGACCGCGAGTCCACGCAGACGCCGGACCGGAGCACCGTGCGCAGGTGCCGGATGAGCGCCCGGATCAGCGCGCCGTACGGACCCCGGGGGGACACCGCCGCCTTCAAACCCAGGAAGTGCGGGAAGACGAGTCCCTCCGCGGCCGGGATGATTCGGGAGCGGTTTCCGCCCTCGAAGACCGCCGGGATGAAGCCCGCCCGCCGGTCCAGGCGCGCCGCCACGGCGCGCGCGGTGCGCCGCGCCGCGGACCGGGCCGTCCGAGCACGGCCCGGCATTCGCAGCGACCCGAACACCGTCTCGAGCGCGAGGTAGGCGGCCCAGGTCTTGACCGCGAGGTAGAGGTTCGCCCGCGCCTGGCCCAGGCTCGTGTCCAGGCTGTCGTAGGTGGTGATCTCCTCGCCGGTCGCGCCGCAGCGGGAGGAATCGTAACGCATGATGCCGTTCCGGCGCGCGGGCAGATGGTGGTCCCGGTTGAGCAGGCTCTCCAGGCAGTCGCGGAAGACGCCCGAGCGGCGCACGAGCCAGCCGGGGTCGGGCGCCAGCCGGCCGTAGCTGGCCCCGCAGAGCACCCAGTTCACGAGCTGCTCGTGGGTCATGTGCGAGAAGCAGCCCGTGAGCTCGGCGCGCTCGTAGCTGGACGTCCCCGGGGCGCTGAATTGGTTGGCCACGCCCATGTCGTGGGTGAACGAGAGCCCGCCCGGATGCCGCCGCCGCCCGCCCCGCACATCCTGCGTCTCGTCCCGGAAGCTGTACCGGTTGGCGAAGAGGTCCAGCGTGTTGCGCACCGTCCACGGATGGAAGCGCAGCTCGTGAAACAGATGGTCCACCGTGAGGTCGAACGTGTTCATCATCCGGTACTCGCCCTCGTTGACCACCCACAGCGGCCGGCCCTCCTGCGCGAGGAGCTGCGTGGAGCCCAGGTAGCTGTGGGTGGCGTGCGCGAGGAGGAACCGGCGGTCGGGGGAGAGCCCGCTGCGCGCCAGCTCCCGGTCCCGCGCGGCGGCCGTCGCGCCCAAGCCGGGGGCCTGCACGAGCGCGGCGGCCAAGACCTCCTCCAGCGACGCGTAGAAGCGGGTGTAGAGATAGCGGGCGGCGAGACCCGTGGTCGCGACTCCCGCGCGATGGAAGCCCAACGCCAGGCGCATCCGGCCGCGGCGGCGCGGCGGCACGCGCAGCAGCAGTCCTCCTTGATTCGCCAGCCGGTGGCACGGCGCCGCTCCGTGCTCGATCGCCGCCGCGAGGTCCCAGGTCAGGACCTCCTCGACGCCCGTCACGGCCTCCGCGGCCATGCCGAACCGGGTCTCGCGCGCGATGCCCCGCAGCCGCCCGCCCGTCGTGTCGGAAAGCGGCCGCAGCGGCCCCTCGCCCCGGTTGCCGATCCCGAAGAACGCCCACGCGGGCCGCCCGGAGCGGGTGTTGTCCAGCTCCACCTCGGCCAGGATCGCGGGCAGCACCGCGCGCCGCACCGCCTCCGCATCACCGAATTCGGGATCGGGCACCGGCCCGAACGGCGTCAGGAGGCGGAAGGCGAGGTCGCCGGCCCGCCACGCGTCGCCGGCCCAGGTGAGCTCTCGGACGATCTCGCGGGCCGTGAAGGGACGCCAGCGGGCGAACGGCGCACCGCCGCCCTCTCCGCCGGTGTAGGCTTCCGCCCCGGGACCAGCCGACCCCTCGTAGAAGGGTAGCGCGCGCACCGGCTCCCCCGCGCGCCCGCACGCGACGAAGACGTCCTGGGGCGCGGGCCCGGCCAGCTCCAGGCCGAACCCTCCTCCCTTGCCGAAGCGCCCCACCGTGAAGCTCGCGAACGCCCCGCAGGGGCTGTGGTGGGCGTGGAAGTCGTCGCTCATCGGCCCGCGGGCGTGCGGGTGAAGACGAGCTCGTCCACGCTGAACTCCCCCTTGGCGGCGAGGTCCGCGGACAAGAAGCGCACGGTCGTCACCTTCGTGAGATCCAACCGCCGGTTCTTGTCGGCGCCGGCCGGCTGCCATTCCGGCTTCAGGGCGAACGCCGTGAACGGGATCTCGTGAGCTCGCCAGTCGCTCGTCAGCGTGAGCGGGGCGATCCAGAACTCTCCCTCGTCGTCGGGGCCGCCCTTTCCGCGCTCGACCAGCGTGAGGTTGATCTTCATACCCTCCACCCCGCGGCAGGAGACGCGCAGGCCCTTGAACCGGGCGGGATCGCCCGCCGTCGCCCGATCGAAACGCCGCACGGCGCCCCAATCGCCGCCGCGCTGGACCCGCACGGCCAGGGCGGGTCCCGACCTTCCCTCGCCCTTGTCCATCGTGATCACCGCCCCGTTGACGCCGAACACGTACCAGTCGTCCTTGTTCTCGAACGTCGCGATGACGCCCTCCAAGTCGCGCTGCGCCACCGTGATCGCCACCGGATTCGACCAGCCGGTGGAAGCCCCGTGGACGTTCATCGCGCGCGCCCGAATCTGGTACGTTCCGGCCGTTCGCCAGGCGTGCGGCACCGTGACCGGCTTGACCGGCGCCGCGAAGGGCGTCCGCGTGATCGTGCCGTCGCCCCAATCGAACATGCACTGGACGGGCACGCCGTGCGCGGAGCGCACCGTCGCGGAGAACTTGGCCTCCGCCCCCACGGCGGCGTTGGCCGAACCCGCGAGGGCGCCGAACCACTCCGGCGGAGCGCTCCGCCGCGAGCGCACGAGACGCAAGTCCTTGATGATGAGTTCGGTCAGCACGGTCGCAGAGGCGGGCGGCTGGATCAACACCTTGAGCACCCGCTCCCGCTCCAGGACGCCGTCGCCATCCTGGTCGACGGGCTGCCAGGGCCCCTTCTCGAACGCGGCGAACGGCAAGACGAATTCGGTGGGGTCGTTCGTGATGGGGAGCGTCGCGAGCCACTGTTCACCGCTCGCCGCCGGATTCTTCGGGCTGGATTCGACCACGACGATGTCCACGGTCTCCGGCGGATTGGACAACAAGGTGATCTTGAACCCTTCGAACGTGCTCCCGTCTCCGCCGCCCAGGTCGCCGCCGCGGAAAAGCACCATGCCCATGTAGGCGCCGGGCGTCTCCGTGCCGCGGTGGTGCAGCGTGATCGCGTCGGGGTTGGCGCCGTCCATGTAGAGCGATGCCCCCAAGCCCGCGTAGAGCGTCAGGCCCGTCGGGGCGAGGTTGATCGCGACGTCGCGATGCAGGCTGAACCAGCCGAGGACGGCAACGAGCACGGCGAGCGCGGTCCCGGCGGCCGACAGCGTGAGCATCCTGCGGCGCTTCTTGATCGTCCACGCGAGGTACGGCGTTCCCGCGGGCCGCATCAGGAACACGTCGAGCGGGATCGGGATGTTCTTCAACCTCACCCCGCGCTGCCGAACGCCGCGGAGCGGCAGGTGGTTCCGAACCTGGTCGTACACCTGGCCCGAGAGCGCGAGGCCGCCCGGATCGGCGAGGGGCTGGATGCGCGCGGCCACGTTGACCGAATCCCCGAACAGATCGCCGGCCCGCTCCAGGAGATCGCCGACATGGATGCCGATGCGAACCTGGAACCGGCCGCGGGGGTGGCTGTCGTCGATCCGGGCGCCGATGGCACTCTGGATCCCCAGCGCGCACGCGACGGCCGCGCGGCTGGTCGGGAACTCGATCATCGACCCGTCGCCGAGGAACTTCACCAGCCGTCCGCCGGCGGCGGTGGACTGTGCCCGGACGATTTCCTCGAACTCCCGGACAACGCTGATGGCGTGCTGTTCGTCCGTCGCCATCATGGCGCTGTACCCCACCACGTCGAGGAACATGACGGCCGCGATGCGGCCCGAACCGGAAGGAGCGTCGCTCACAATGGTCAACAGTATACGGGAGGCGTGGGGGCCGCGCGATGCGGCGGACGGAGGGCCGTCAGCCGACCGGCAACACCACGAGAGGCGGGGAGTGCTCGTCCACGTCCACGCGGTCGAAGGCTTGCACCTCGGAGAGCGCCATCCCCCAGCCGGGACGGGGAGTGCAGGTGACCCGAACGTAGCGGGCGGACACCGGCCCGGAGAAGATGACGCGGTACGCGCAGGCGAGCCGCCCCCCGGCGGGCAGAGCGTCGAAGCGGGGGTCGTCGTCAAGCTCCCAGGGAACGAAATCGGCGGGCGGGTCGAAGACCTGGTTGAACGCCGCGGTCCCCGCGCTGCGCCAAGCCTTGCCGTCGGCGGAGGTCTCGACCCGGATCGCCTCGGGGAAGGTCAGGTGAAAGCCGCTCTCCTGGTTCGCGTGCACGCGCACCGCGGCCACCAGCCGCCGCTCTCCCAGGTCGAGGGTCACCACCGGTGAGGCGTCGCGGGCGAACATGACCGCCGTCGGCATCCACTTGGCCGAAATGTAGGTGTCCGGCGGCGCGATCACGCCTTCGGTCAGGTCGCCGCCCCCATCGGGGTTGCGCTCGTCCACCGCACCTGTGAGCGTGTAGGAGCGTCCGCGGGCCAGGTTGGTCCCCCACCGATACCGCGCCCACGGCGCCTTGGCGCCGGCTCCCACGTCCTCGCCGTCGGCATATCCGTAGCGGGTGGCTCCGGCGGCGACACTCACGGCCACCGACCGCATCGTGGGGTCGCGGAAGCCGCCCACGTCGATCGTGTATTCGTACGCGGTTCCGGACACGAGCGCGATGTGCGCGCGCTCCACGTCCCCCACGGCGCGATGCTCGACCCAGGCGTACCGGACCTCGAGCGGGTCGGGGCCGGCCGTGCGCGCCTCGTGCGTCACCCGCATCAGCGCGGACTGGATGCCGGCGAAGACCCAGCGCTCCGCGTCGGTCCGAGTCTCGAACTGGTAACGGAACCAGACGGCGCGGGCACCCGGAGGGGGCACGCCGGCGGGCACCTCGATCACCCGGTCGTACGGGAGCATCCGCTCCGCCCGGCGCCAGTCGGCGGCGAACGTCTTCCCGTCCCACGAATGCAGGAGCGTGACCGCGGCCCGGTCGGAGTTGAGGCTGACGTTCCCGCCGTATTCGGCATGCAGGATCGGCGTGGGCGTCTCCACCTTCCACGTGACCCAGCAGGGCTCGCCCGCGCGCGCGGGCCGCAAGACCGGAACGTTGAAATAGGGATGGGGATTCACGTCCACGCCGCGCTCGGCCGCCGCCGTCGCCCGGTGGCGGCCGCCTCGAAGCGGAGGCGCGAGCGTGATCACGTCCGCCTGTTCGCCCAGCCGGACCCGGACCCGGTTGGGGCCGCGGACGAGCCGGGGCAGCGCGGCGCGATTGAGCTGGGTGACCGTCTCGACGTCGAGCGAGGCGAGCCAACCCTCCCGGGAGCGCAGCTCCACCCGGACGAGGAACTCCGTCAGGCCCGCGACCTCGCCCAGGAGCTGCGCCGTTTTGCGGCGCACGGGGACCCGCTGCCAGTGGATCCCCGCGTCGCGCGAGACGGCGAGCGTGAATTCCTTCCCGCGCAGCGCGACCGACGCGGAGGTGATCACGTTCGCCGCGGACACCCGGAAGGTCAGGCGGCCGGAACCCCGGGCGCCGATCGGGGTCCATTGCACGCCCGAGTCGTCGTACACCAGATCGCGCGCGCCGGGCGCGGTCAGGTCCACGGCGAACTTCCACACGCCGTTGCCGCGGATGTTGCGGTCGCCGGACTCCTCCTGCACGTCCTTGCCGTGCAGCGGCCGGTACCAGCGCGGGCCCCCGGCAGCCGTCGTCGCGGGGCCGAAGAAGCGGGTGTACGATTCGCCGGGACGCAGGTCGAGCGCGTAACGGCGGCCCCAGCGGATCGCCAGATGGTCCTCGAGGATCTCGACCGGCGGCAGGAACGAATCCAGCCCGTTGGCGAGCGTGCGCGCGTATTCCACCGGCCGGTCGGAGCCGGAGCGCCAGCCCTGCTGGTCATGGAGGTCCTTGACCGGGTTGGTGCCGACCTCGGGCGCGAAGCGCTCGAGGTAGCAGGCAGGGTCGGCCTCGATGTCGCGGACGGACGCCACCTCGCCCCGCGCGTTGAAGCAGAAGAAACTCGTCGAATTGTCGAACATGTGCCAGGTGCGGCCGTCGTCCCAGGAGGCCTCGGAGACGGTGTGGTCGCCGAGCTGGACGTAGTGCGCCCGCCAGCCGAGGTTCAGCCACAGACTGTTGTCCAGCCCCGAGATGATCCCGCAGTTCGTGTAGCCGTAGCTGGTGAAGAAGAGGATGGGATCGAGGATCTCCTGGCCGTCCTCCTCCGGCACGGACGTCTGCTTGCGCAGCCGCTGGGACCAGCGCCAGACTCCGATCTCTTTGTCCTGAGCTGAGGCGTACTGCGCCGTGATGGAGGCGAGGTAGGAACGGAGATCGGTGAAGTCCGGCGCGCTGTCGGTGACCAGCGTGACGTTGCGCGCCGCCCCCGTGGCCGCGGACAGCAGCAGCGCCGCGGCGAGGGTCAGTGCGACCAGGCCGAGGCGGGGAGGCATTCCCGGGGCACGCCGGGGCCCTCCCAGGCGGCCGTGAGCACCCGATCCCCCTCCCCCTGGAGGAAGAGCACGCGCACGGCGTGCTTCCCGGCCTTCAGCGCGATCTTCCCGCGCCGGAGGCGCTTCTGGTGCAGCCCGTCGTTGTCCACCACCAGCCGGTCGCCGATGAACAGGCGGCTACCGTCGTCGGATTCCAGGCTGAAGACCCAGAGACCCTCCGCCGGCACGTCCAGCCAGCCGGTGAAGGCGAGGGCGTACCGCTCCGGACGGGGCGCCTTCGCCGGATCCAGGTCGGAGACGACGCCCCGATCGACGGGCTTCAGCTCCGCGAGATCGGGCAGCACCTCCCAGCCCTCGGCCTCGGCGAGGTAGCAGGCGTACGCGAGACCGGGGGCCGTGCGGCCGGTCCGGTCCGGCTCCCGCAGCACGAGGCGCTCGTACGCGCGCGCCGTCGAGCGCATGCCGACGCCGTCCGGGCCGGCGAGCGCGGCCGTGATCGTCGCGGTCGCCGTCAACCGGAGCGGACCCGCGTACCGGGGCGACGCGGGTCCCGGGGCGGAGCCGTCGAGGGTGTACCGGATGTTCGCGCCGGCCCTTCGACGCAGCTCAGGGCCGGCCCCGAGCAACGTCGAGGGGCCGGTCGTCGAGGACGTGATCGTCACGTCCACCGCGTCCAGGAACGTCGGACTCTCGGGGCCAAGGGCGGGATCCTCCACCCGCTCGCCGGACCACGCGTCCTCAAGCGCGGCCGCCGCAGTCCGCGCGATGCGGTCGGGCTTCCCGCCGAGAAGAGCGTCCGCCATCTGCGCCGCGGGGTACCAGATGCTCGCGAGCACGCCGAGCAGTTTCGGGTCCTTGCGCGCCCACGCGTCGTGCATGAACTTCCGCGCGCCGGCGGGATCGTTGTAGATCGTGGGGATGACCTTGAAGCCGTGCGCCGGCAGAATGCGCAGCGAGGGGTAGTCCTCACGATAGTCGTAGTGCCAGTCGCACAGGATGATGTCCTGGGGCACGCGGTCGAGCGCGGGCGCGGTGCCGTTCTGGCTGGCGTCCCACTCGCCGTAGCCGGTGGCCTTCCCGTCGATGAGCCGGTCGGCCCACATGTACATCGTCGCGCCGCGCGCCGCGAGGTGCCGGTGAAACGCCTTCACCTGGTCCGCGAAGACCGCCGCCGGGTCGGCTCCCCTGCAACGCGGGCACTGCTCGCTCGCGATGACGAAGACCTCGTCCAGGCCCGCGTGAAAGGCCTTCGCGCGGAAGGCGTCGAGCAGCTCGTCCACGAGCGCGAAGACGATCTTGTTCGTCTCGGGATGGCGCGGGCACCAGGAGCGGCAGTAGAAATCGGGGGTGCCGAGGGAGGTCATGGGCAGACGCCCGTCGGGAAGCTCCTCGAGTTCGGGATGCGCGCGGAGCAGCTCTCCCGGCGGCTCCTTCCACGACTGGTGGCCCAGGCAGTTGATCTCCGGGATCACCTCGATCCCCTCCTCGGCGCACGCGCGCACCAGCTCGCCCACGGCGGTGCGGGTCCAGACGTCGCCGCCCCGGATCTCCGGATGCGACGCGAACGCGAAGTTGTAATCGATCTCGTAGATCAGGACGTTCGTCTTGCGCGGCCCCAGGACCTCGTGGACCAGCCGGATCAACTTCGGCAGGGAGGAGGCGCCCGAGTCGAGGACGTGCAAGCCGCGCCAGCCCATCGCGGGCCAGTCCGCGATCCTGAGCCGCGGACACGCGCCCGGCTCCGGGGGAAGCTGGCGCAGCGTCTGCCGCAACCGCAGCTCGCCTCGCGCGTCCGCCGTCACGGCGACCGCGCCCCGCTCTCCGACCTCGAGGAGATAGCCTTCGGCGGGAAGACGCCGGCCGGGCAGCTTCCCGCCAAACCGGCGCAGGAGCGCCTTCCCCGCCTCGCTCTTCACCGCGCTGGCCCTGAGCTCCGTCGAAGGGCCCGCGCGTTCCACGGTCAGCGGAGTCGCCGACCCCATCCCCTCCAGCCACCATCCGACCCGCGGGGAAGGGAGTATCACCGGCCGGTCAACGGCGACAGCCAGCCCAGCGAAAGAGCAGAACACCATCAGCATCGCGCGAACGAGCGCGCGCTTCATGGCCGCCGGGAGCCGCTTGAGCGCCGCCTCACGGCGGAGCGCGGCGCTCTTTCCGCCCGCGAGCTCGCGGAAGACCAGCCGGACGGGCAGGCGCGCGCGGGTGTACTTCGACGCCTTGCCCGCGCGATGCAGGGCGAGGCGCCGCGTCAGATCATTCGTGATGCCGGTGTAAAGGCTGCCCCCGCGGCAGCGCAGCAGATAGACCCACCAACCCGGCGTCAGGAAGTCCCCTCAGGCGGGTTCGGGGCCGGCGGCGAGGACTCCGCTCGGCAACTGGAGATCAGGAACGCGAGGCTTTGGGCTTGCGCGTGGCCTGCGCAATGAGCACCGAAATCCCCCCGAACAGCAGGATGGCGACAAACACACCCAAGAGCATCCATCCCTTCGCATCCATCAGGCACACCGTATCATCTTCTGAGCAGACCGGTCAAATAAACGCTCCAGGCCATCAGCACGAAACCGACGGCGATCCCGAAGAGATCCACGCCGCCACGCTCGCCGTTGATGACGAGATCTCCCGCGCCGCCCACCAGAGCCGCGAGACCCACTTGACCCAGGAGCTCCGAGAGTTTCTCGATCTGCCGGTCGGTCACCGCGTCATCTCGCCGGCGCAGCGACTCAGCAGCCTTCGAGGTAGCTCCGTGAGAGGATCAGCCCGCGCTGCTCGCCCGCGGTGGAGCCGTTGAAGTTCTCGTCCTCCAGCTCGACGCAGACGCACCCTTGGTAGCCCGCGGCCTTGAGGATGCCGAACCCCTCGACCCACGGGAAGACGCCGTAGCCGGGCAGCGTGTAGCGCCAGGCGACGGAGCCGAAGCCGTGGCCCTTCCCGAACGTGGGGGCCTGCTCGTGGCCGTACTCGTAGAGCGCTTCGCCGAAGAGCTCGGTGTCCTTGCCGTGGACGTGCACCACGCGGGGCGCGAACTCCCGCAGGAAGCGGACCGCGTCGATGCCCATCCGGATCAGGTGCGAGGGGTCGAAGTTGATCCCGTACGCCTTGGACGGGCACGCCTTGAAGAACGCGCGGTAGCCCTCGGGCGTGCAGACCAGCGCGCCGGGGCCCGGCCAGCCCTCGATCGCGAGCTTCGCCTTCGCCGCCTCGAACGCGGGCGCGAGCGCCTTGAACGACTCCACCATGAACGCGAAGTTCTCCGCGCGGGGCTTCGCCGGATCCTCCGGCAGCATCACGATGAAATGGTTGACGGGCCCGAGCGCGGCGCCGCACGCCTTCACGTACGCCGCGTTCTTCTTCACCGCCGCCTGCCGCTTGGCCTTGTCCGGCGAGAGCATCCCGTTCCAGTCCGCGAGGTCCACGGAACCGACCTTCAGCCCCCCGGCCTTGACGGCCTTCCCGGCGACGTCGCCGTCCCTTCCTACGTCCACCGCGCCGAAGCCGTTGGTCTTCGCGAACTTCACCACGGCGGCCACGTCCTTCTGCCAGTCGGACCACCCCCGGCGGAACCCGATCGTGAAGCCGCCGGAACGCGTGACCCCCGGCATCAGAGTTTCCCCATCTGCTTGAGCCCCTCGAGACACTTCTTGATCGCGTTGATAGGCGACACCGGATCGGACTCGTGCTCCACGATGTACCACTCGGTGCCCCCGCCGTGCTCGCACGCTTCGAAGATGTCCTTCCAGGGCAGCTCGTCCTCGCCGATCGTCGCGGTCTCGTTCTTGCTCGACCACGGCTTCAAGTGGACCGTGACGCTCCGCCCCTTGTGGCGCTGAAGGAACGGCAGCGGGTCCGCCCCGCCGATCCGCGCGTTGCCCGTGTCGAACTGCATGATGACATCGGGGGTCGTGTTCTTGTACAGCGCTTCCCAGAGGACTTCCCCTTCGACCGCATGGAACTCCTCGTGGTGGTTGTGGTACCCGACGCGCATCCCGACGGCCTTCGCCTTCGCGGCCAGCTCGTTGAACTTCATGGCCGTTTCCTTCCAGACGGCGAGGGTCTTGCGCTGCTCGGGCGGGAGCCAGGGCACGATCAGGTAGGGGTTGCCGAGTTCCTTGTTGAACTCGACGGTCTTCATGAAGTTGTCGCCGAGCAGCGTGTCCATCCCGGTGTGGGTGCCGCAGCACTTGAGCCCCAGGCCGTCCTGGATCTTGCGCAGCTCCTTGCCGCTCTTGCCGTAGTACCCGGCGTACTCGACGCCGTGGTAGCCGAGCTTCGCCACCGCGGCCATCGCGGCCGCCAAGTCCTTCTTGCAGTCGTCGCGAATCGAATACAATTGCACGCCAACCGGGATTTTCGCCATGTCGTTCTCCTTGGTAAGGGGCCTCGAAATCCTCACGATGATAGCATGGGACTCATCATGACCCGGCTGCGCCAGGACAGCTACGCAATCGAGGCGGCCGCGCTGGAGGCCGAGAATCCCCTGCCCGCTTTCCGCGCCCCGGAGCCCGATCGCGCGGTGCCGTGCGCGGAGAGCCTGCCCGCGGAGGAGCGGACGGGGCTGGGCTGGGCGGCCGGAACCCGGGTACTCCCCTACCGGATGCAGGATGCCTACACGCGGCTGCGCCGGCCCGTCCGGCTGCCCGCGCTCATCCTGGAAAACGAGCGGCTCCGCGCGACCTTCTTGCCGGGGCTCGGCGCGAAACTCGCCTCGCTCGTGGACCTGGACACGGGCCGCGAGCTCCTCGAACGCAATCCGGTGCTGCAGTTCACCAACGTCGCGCTGCGCAACGCCTGGACCAGCGGGGGCGTCGAGTGGAACCTCGCGCAGCTCGGCCACCACTACCTGACCTGCGCGCCGGTCTTCGCCTCGGCCATCGTCAGCCCCGGCGGCGCGCCGGGGGTGCGCTTCCACGAGTTCGAGCGGTGCAAGCGGCTCCTCTGGCAGCTCGACGTCCACCTGCCGCCGGGCTCGGCGTTCCTCCTCGTGTCCACGCGGGTCGTCAACCTCAACCTGACCGAGGTCCCCATGTACTGGTGGACGAACATCGGCGTCCCCGAGGGGCCGGGCATCCGCACGCTCGCGCCCGCGGACGAGGCACTCGGCGCCTGGAAGGACGGGCGGTGGAGCGTGGAACGGCTCCCGCGCGACCCCGACGAGACCTACCCGGCGCGCGCGGGCCGGGCCATGGAACAGTTCTTCCGCCTCGCGCCGGCCCGCCGGCCCTGGATCGCCTCGCTCGGGCCCGACGGGCGCGGGCTGGTCGAGACCTCCACGGACCGGCTGCGGGGCCGCAAGATGTTCGCCTGGGGCACGGACGCCGCGGGGCAGCGCTGGCAGCGCCATCTCGCGGTGCCGGGCCGCGCGTACTACGAGATCCAGGCGGGGCTCGCCCGCACGCAGCTCCACAGCCT
>CAYHEI010000030.1:0-14042 GCA_964355385.1 uncultured bacterium
CCGCCCTCGACGCCGTGTACGGCGCCGTCGCCCGGCGCGGTTTCCGGGGCAAGTTCAAGGTCGAGCTCAAGTCCGACGACACACCCGTCACCGCCGTGGACCGCGCGTGCGAGGAGATCCTGCGCCGCGATCTCATGAAGGCGTTCCCGGGCGACGGGCTCGTCGGCGAGGAGTACGGGACGGAGCGGGCCGACGCCGAGGCGATCTGGATCGTGGACCCCATCGACGGCACCAAGAGCTTCATCCGCGGCGTCCCCTTCTGGGGCAACCTGATCGCCCGCGAGGTGCGAGGCAAGTTGACGCTGGGCGTGATGTACCTGCCCGCGCTCGACGAGCTGTACGTCGCCACGCGGGGCGGCGGAGCCTGGCACAACCGCCGGCGGCTCCGGGTGTCCCGCGTCCGGCGCTTCGCCGACGCCCAGATTCTCCACGCGCCGCTCGAGGGGCTCGCCCGCCGCGGTGCGCTTCCCGCGCTCGCCCGGATCGGGAAGCGCGCGCGCACGATGCGCGGCTACGGCGACTGCTGGGCGTACACCTGGCTGGTCAAGGGCAGCGCGGAAGCCATGATCGAAACGGGCCTCAACCCCTGGGATGTCGCCGCCGTGAAGATCATCGTGGACGAGGCCGGCGGCCGCATGACCGGCTGGGACGGGACCGATTCATGGCGCATCCGCGACACGCTCGCCTCCAACGGCCACTTCCATCCCCCCCTGCTGCGTCTGCTCCGGCGGTGAGCAGGGACGGGACATGAGCATCCTGCACGCGCACGCCATCCGGATGCAACGAACCGGAGGACCAGCGGTCCTCGAATGGATCCCCGTCGAGATCGGCGAGCCGGGCCCGGGCGAGGTGCGGCTGCGGCAGACCGCCGTCGGTCTCAACTTCATCGACGTCTACCAGCGCACGGGGCTGTACTCGATTCCATTGCCGACGATCCCCGGCCAGGAAGCCGCCGCGGTCGTGGAGACCGTCGGCCCGGGCGTGACGGACCTCGCGCCCGGGGACCGGGTGGCGTACGCCTCCGCCCCCATCGGCGCCTATGCGGAGGCGCGCTTGATGCCGGCCGGACGGGTGGTGAAGCTGCCCGCCGGGTTCTCCGACGCGCAGGCCGCGGCGATGATGCTGAAAGGGATGACCGCTCAGTACCTGATCCGCCGCACGTACCGGGTCCAGCCGGGCGACGCGATCCTGGTGCACGCCGCCGCGGGGGGGGTGGGGACGATCCTGTGCCAGTGGGCGGCGCACCTCGGCGCGACCGTCATCGGCACCGTGGGGAGTGACGAGAAGGCGGCGGCGGCGCGGGCGCACGGCTGCCGTCATCCCATCGTGTACACCCGCGATGACTTCGCAGCGCGCGTCCGGGAGATCACCGGCGGGGCGGGGGTCGCCGCCGTCTACGACTCCGTCGGGCGCGACACGTTCGACAAGTCGCTGGAGTGCCTGCAGCCCCGCGGCACCATGGTCCTCTTCGGGCAGTCCTCCGGCATGGTGCCGCCGTTCGACCTCAGCCGGCTGGCCTCGCGCGGGTCGCTCTTCATCACCCGGCCCTCCCTCGGCACCTACACCGCCACCCGCGACGAGCTGCTCGCCACCGCCCGGGAGCTGTTCGCCGTGGTCGAAACCGGCGTGGTGAAGATCGAGATCAACCAATCCTATCCGCTGCGCGAGGCCGCCCAGGCTCATCGCGATCTGGAGGCCCGCCGGACGACCGGCTCGACCGTCCTGCTGCCCTAGCGCGGGCACTCAACCAAAATGGATCGTCGTCTCGTTCGGAACGTCACTAGCGATGACCCAGTAGACCAAGTCGGCCGGGCCGGGATTGAGCATCTGGTGGGGCTCGCCAGGCGGGTGCATGACCACGTCGCCGGGGCCGACCGAGGTATCGCCCTCCGGCGAGCGGACGGTGCCGGAGCCGCTCAGGATCAGGTAGCACTCCCACATGCGCGCGTGCGCGTGAAACGGCCAGTTGACGGCGCCGGGTGGTCCGGAGCGCGGTCACCTGCTTCATCCGCCCACCGCATCACGCCTCGACACGCGGCACCGCTGCTGAGTCATATATCGCGTTATTGATCTACAGGTGAACTACACGATATATTAGTTCCATGGCAGCGCCGTCGTTCCACCTGCGGGAGCGGTTCCATCTCCTGGCCCTGCGCCAGCTCGCCGAGCGGCTCACCGGCCGGGCCTGGGCGGTCAAGGGCGGCGTCTGCCTGCGGCTGTTCCACGATTCCGAACGCCTGTCCGAGGACATGGACCTCGACGTGGCCTCGTCGATGCGGATGGACACCCTCCGGGGCGCCGTGGACGCCGCCCTGGGAAGCCGCGGATTCGCCGCGGCGATGGAATCCGCGGGCCTCGCCAAGGCCGACCTGTCGCGATCCAAGCAGACGGACACGACCCAGCGTTGGAAGGTGCTCCTGGTCACCGCGGACGGCGAGCGCCTGCCGACCAAGCTCGAATTCAGCCGGCGCCATGCGCGTCTGACGGCGACGCCGGGAACCCCGGGGGCCGCCCTCCTCCTGGCGCACGGCCTCCCCCCGTTCGTCGCCCAGCACTACGACGCCACGGCCCTGGCGGGCCAGAAGCTCGGCGCGCTCGCCGCGCCCGCGCGCCATGCCGTCAGGGACCTGTACGACCTGTGGCACCTCTTCGCGGGCGGCAAGACGTCCCCCGAAGCGCTCCGCGGCCTGCCCCGGCGCGTCGTCGAGGAAGCCTCCGACAAGATGCGCGCCTTCGCCTGGCGGGACTACGAAGCGCAGGTCCTCCCCTACCTGGCGGCCGGCGGCGCGGCGGGGACCGCGTCCGAGCGCGGCTTCGTGGCGCTCCGCGGCGCCGTCCTGGCCGCGCTCGCGCGCATCCCGGCATGAGAAGGTCCGCGTTCGACGTCGCGGAACTGCTCGTGCGCAGCCGCCTGCGTGTCTTCACGACCTCCGACGCGCGGCGGTTGACCCGGCAGTCGCCCTCGGCAACCTCCCGCATGCTCGGGGCCCTCGCCCGGCGGGGAAGATTGATGCGTCTGCGCCGCGGCCTGTGGGCCGATCGCGGAGCCGACCGCCTCCACCCCTATGAAGCGGTCCCCCACTTCAAGCCCCCCTGGCCCGCGTACGTCTCGCTGCACTCCGCGCTCTCCGACCAGGGCGTGATCGCGGAGATCCCGCACGCGATCTTCGCGGTGTCCCCCGCCAATCCCCGGCGGTATCGCACGCCCCTCGGGGAGTACCGATTCCACCACCTGCCGTCCCGCCTCATGTGGGGCTTCACCAGCCGGCCCGCGGGGGCGGGAACGTACCCGATCGCCGATCCCGAGAAGGCCTTCCTCGACCTCCTCTACCTGTCCCTCATTCCCCGCTCCCCGCTCGTCCTCCCGCCGCCCCGCGCCCGCCGCTGGCCGCTGGACCGCGCGCGCCTCCTCCGCTACGCGCGCCGTTTCGGCTTCCCTCCGCTCCTGCGCCGCCTCCGCACCTTGCCGCTGGGCTGACGCTCCCTACCGGCGTGCGCGCCAGCTCGCCAGAATGAGGATCGACCGCGCTCTTGTGGCCGCCCCACAGCAGCCACCCCGCGACGCCCTCGAGCGCGCACACGAGGAGTGAGGCGCCGTAGTGGGCCTTCGCCCGACCGACCGCCAGCGCGAGAATATCCTTGCGCGCCGCGTGATCGCTGGACGTGGCGATGGGCGCGCGCTCCAGCGGGAGCCGCGCCGACGCCAGTTTCACCCGCGCCTCGTCGTCCCAGTTGCCCGTCGCCACGGCGACCCGCCAGGCGTCCCCCGCCATCAGGCGGCCGAGCAACTCGCCCGCCCCCGCCATCGGCGGAAGCCGGCGGCCGTCGAGATATCTGGCGCGCATCGCCGTACCCAACCGCGACTGGAACGCCGCAGTGTCCTCCATAGTCGAAGGCCGGCCATATGCCTTGCGGATGATGACGTCGAAGATCGCCGCCGACGTGGCGCCGGGGTACGACGTCCCGTCCTCCCGGAGGCCGTCCAACCCGGTGACCGCGCGCACCACCGCGAAGAAACAGGCGTCCGTGTCCGTCTGCCGGGTGTCGATCAGCGTGCCGTCGATGTCGAACACGACGAGACACCCGTTCCGAACCGCCGCACCCGTTTCCATCTTCAATTGGTTGAAGTATAGCCCAAGCGTGCGGGTATACTTAGGGTCATGCCGACCAAGGGAAAGGCCAAGAGAGCGGGCCACACGTCAGGCCCAAGGCCCGAGTACGAATTTCGCGGGGGTGTCCGGGGCAAGCACGCCGCCGCCTATGCGCGCAGGACCAATCTGGTCAGACTAGAACCCGATGTCGCGCGTGCGTTCCCGACTTCCGGCGCGGTCAATCGCGCCTTGCGCGCCCTGGCAGGCACCCTCCGCCTCGTCGGCCACCTTCCCTCGCGCTGACACCCCCATGAAGGGGAAGAAGACGATCCCGCGTTTCACGGATGAGGACACCGAGCGCGCCTTCTGGTCCCGTCACGACTCGACGCCCTACGTGGACTGGCGCAGTGGCCGCCGCGTACTGTTTTCGGCGATCACCAGGAAACTCTCTCTCGCCGACCGGATCGAGCAGGAACTGTCCCCCCCGCGTGCTTCACGCCATTAGGTCACGACAGAGGAATATAGGGCTCTGACCCCCAATCTCACAACCTTGATCCCTTAAGTACGTCCCCTATCCCCAACAGGTTCTGCACGGCGCCCACCCGGATTTCGGCGCCAATCTCCTGTACTGACGTGCGCACTGGCAATTGTAAGATGTAAGGCTCTGACCCCATTCTGTCCTGACCCCATTCTGTCCGACCCCATTCTGTCCCTACACTGAGGATCGACCGGCATCTGTCAAAACGAGTTATCCTAGTTATTGCATAGCGTCCCTTAGCGGTCTTACGATTTGATCGAAGGAGCGGTTGGCAGGAGCCCGGAGCTACTGATTGAAAGCCGATCCCTTGCCGAGGTTGCATCGGGAGCATCGAGTCGTGAGGTTCTCCATCGTTGTTTGACCGCCTCGTGACCACGGGGTGACATGATCGACGTGGAGTTCTACGCCTCGTTCCTTCGTGGGCGAACGACCGCACGCAGTGCAGGCGAATCCGTCGCGAAGCAACACACTGAACCGTTGCCTCTCAGAGGGAGCTCGTGGGCCGTTGGACCCACCGTCCTGAGGAGCTTGATTGGTGTTGTTTGCCTTCTCAGGTGCTCCTGCTTCGCCCTGCGGTTCAGTTGCGCCGGATGACCACTTCTCAAATTGAAGCAGCGCCTTATTCCATGAACCATACCGTCGCGTGTATCTGTCGTGGCTGTACCTGGAAAGCGGAAGTTTCATGTCTCGGTAGGTAGGTTGCCGGGACAGGCTGATCCATACCGATCGCAGGTTTTCGAAAAGGTCCTGGTCCGTAGCATTGGAGCGTGGGCGAGTTTCACTGAGTCCTGCTCGTTCTAGTACGGAGTACCAAGACCCGAATCGTCGGGAGAGAGTCGTCGAGTCGAACCTTCCGAACTTATCGTAGTCTGGCATCGACAAGGTGTCCGATTTCATCTGCTGAGCGACCTGGCGGACATTCCTCAGTAACTCTTCATCGGGGATATTTTGCTGCTTCAATCTGACTCTGTACGGCATCTCGCCTCCATTATCTGCCGGTGCAGTGGATGATAGCAGTTGGTACGAAACCTCCGCATGATGGCCATTCACTGCACCGGTCCCGACGCCCCGTGGCGGCACGCCTTCCCAGTCTAGAAGCCCCTCCAAGACCGCCGGGTAGCCGAGTAATCGGAAGACGTGACTTCTTGATAGAACCTCGCGCCATATCAGCAGTTGACATAGATGAATGAACTCTGATTGCCGCGTCTGAAGTACGCCGCCACGGAGAATCCGACGTATCGCCTGCGGACCACCCTCGGCGCAGGCGCACCAACAAACTCGTAACATCCGCGGCCCCTCCGCTTCAATGCATGTTGGTCCCGCGTTCGGTATCGGGTGGAACCCGCGTGAAACCATGCCTCGATTGTGTAGACTTCCCTGACCACGCCATCGTGGACGGCAAAAGCAAACTTCGCCCCTTCTCGTCGCGCACTCATTGTCCAAATGCCGCGAGTTGCGTCGTACAAAGCAGCATCCGACATGCCGGGCCTGTAGAGCTGGTTAGGGCGATAGATCACAACCGGATGGATGATCTTTACCGGCCGGGCAGCGTAGCGCGCCTTCAGGTCGTCAAGGGTTGCTCGGCCTTCATGGCGACTCCGCCAGCCGTGCATCCTGTTCTCCAGTGCTTCCGGCCACAAGAGGTCGATAACGGCTGCCTCTATACGCAAGGCAGTCTCCTCATTCGACAGAGCATGTGCCAGAATCTCGACCCTTGGCTTCACACCCTTTCTTCTCAATTCGTTCAGTCTCCTGCCCATCCCAAATCTAGCATCACGATTCAGGTGAGACAGTACTCGTTGCCCCTTTCCCTTCCCAACATAGAAGGGCTTGCCATTCCTGGGGTCGACATATAAGTAGACGTAGTGCCCCAAGCGTCCGGCAACTTCACGGGGGATGTGTGGATTCACGTGGACGGCTCGATGCCTCCTGCTTTCACATTGGCCAGGGTGGAAGTGGTTGCTATGGGCTGAGCTGCAGCTTGACGCCGAGGCGGCGCAAAAGTTCAAACGTATTGATCACCGGGACCCGAAACCGCTGGCAGACGTTGGGGATCGGGACCCTCTTCTTCGCGTCGGGTGCCGCAACTTCTTGCGTCACGACCGTGTGGCCGTGCACCTGGGCGTATGCGATGAGCCATCCATCCGCTCCCTGGGCGAACTGAGCCTTGGCGGCGTCCATGAACTGGGAGTTGCCTTGCACCCATGCCATCACCGTACCGTACTGTGCGGTCACTGGTGGCGCGTCGGTTGGGAGCCACGCGCTTGCCGGCATGACCCGTTTCGCCCAATGGGCGAGCTCGTCCTTGTCATCCCCCAACTCGGATCGTACGCGATCGATGCTCGCAAGGCGGCCAGCCTTGTGATGCCGGATCAGAGAGTCCCAGAAACCCGGACAGACATCGAACGGGTAGTACTGCCGGTGCGCCTGGATGAACACATCGGCGTCGAGGAGAGACAGCATGGGCACGGCGGTCATGGCTGGGCAAGGCCAAGCTTAACCGCGTACTTGTCGAAGGTCGAGCCGCGAAGTCCCGTCAGTGCGTAGGCCTCTCGATAGAGGAGCCTGCCCTCCTTGGCGGCGCGGAACACCGCATCCGCGAATCGACGCCCTAGGCGGGAGTTCTGGGTTGCGTAGAAATCACCTCCAGACGCTTTCTTCTTCGTAGCGAGACGCCGCTCGTCCTTGTCATAGGCATCAAGGAAAGCGAAGAATTGATCCTTGGTGATTAGGCCACAGTCCAAGGCACGACGCGCGGCGACAATGGGGCTGATCTTGAACACCCTAGCGATGGCCTGGAACGGCTCCGCATCCCGGCGGAATGTGGTCCAGCCGGAGCGAAGTTCGGCCTCCGGGACCAGGAACTCGGCTGCGACTTGATTGCACGCCTGCTCGATGGCGTCATCTGCGGGTTGAAATCCGCGAAGGTCGAACGCGGCGCTCCTGGCGAACCAGACATGCGCGATTTCATGCGCGAGGGTGAACATCTGCGCGGACTTCCAATCCGCCCCATTGATAAACACAAGGGGTGCGAACTCGTCCGTGAGGACGAACCCTCTAAACTCGTCGGGAGCGAGTTTGCGCCCGGTGTTGTTGCCGACGACGCCGTTGGAGCTCACAAGAATTCCGGCTTCCTCCACGGCGTCGCGGAGGCGGTCGAGAGCGGCCGTCCAGGACCCCTGCCGCCTAGCCCAATCGACATTCAGCTTGAGGGCCTCGCGCATCGCGGCGGCCACGGCCGGAATGCGCGTCCGGGGCGCCGCGGAGCCGACAAAGGGGAGGGCAGGTTGCCCCTGTTCGACCAGGAAATCCCTCATCCACGCTTGCCGGCGCTGCATGACCTGGACGGTTTCGATGAGCTCCGGACTGGGTCGCCGAGGAACCCCGCCCACCATAGTGCGAAAGTGAGGGATGGGGAGACGGTCTTCAGGCGGCTGCGGGAGGAAGAAATACCCCAGGGGGGTCAAGGTGGCGGTCGCGAGCTTTTCAAGCTGCCGGATCGTAGGCGCCGCCTTTCCCGTCACCCACTGTGCGAAGGCCGGAAACTTCTTGGCCATGTCTGCATCGGGCAGCCCGGCACGCTCCTGCGCCCACATGAGCAATTCTGCCTTGATCGCCACGCGATTCATGACCCTACTCTATCGGCTTCACGAGGCCTGGTCGAGCGCCAGCGCCATCGTCATGCCGGCTGAGAAGTCCGCGCTGCTCGTTGAAGGATGCCTGGTTGATCGTTCCGCAACCATGTTGAGCGGGGGGGCGGCAACTTTGGGCTCAAATTCACCGATACGACCAGCTATATTGTATGCGGTCTGGAGCGCCCGAGTTGTCCTTTCCGGGGTCAGAGGGCTCCAGCGGAATGTCGTAGGCGGCACGGCCGGCGTTGGTGACAAGCGTGCGGCTGTAGACCGGATGGGCGGAATCAATGCCGGTGGCGGTGGTGCAGGTCGGGATAGTGGGGATGGGCGTGGGCGAGTTGGGCGTGGTGGTGTAAGTGCGAGTGGGGCTCGCCGGGCGGGTCGGCGGGGGGGTGCTCGTGCCGGTGATGCTCGTCGCGGACGTGCCGGTGCGCGTGTTCGGCCGGTTCGTGCACGTGGGGATGTTCGTGGCGCTCGGTCAGGTGGAGCCAGACGCCAGCCGCCATCGCCACTCCGGCCACCAGCAAGGACAGCCCCACGGGCTCGCGCCAGATCACCAGCGACGCTGCCGCGCCGATGAACGGAGCGACGCCGAAGTAGGCGGCGGTGCGGGCGGTGCCCAGGTCGCGCAGGGCCAGGATGAAGCACGCCAGGCTCAAGCCGTAGGAGAGGAAGCCCACGGCCAGGCAGGCCGCGAGGGTGGACGGATCCGGCCAGCCCGCCCCGAGGAAGAAGCCGAGCGACGTGTTGACCAAACCGGCGACCAGACCCTTGAGCGCGGCGATGCGCACCGGGTCGCCGCCGGAGACTTTCTGCGTGAGGTTGTTGTCGACGGCCCAGCACGCGCAGGCGGCGGCCACGGCGAGGGGGCCGGCCAGGCCGCCCGCTCCCATGCCGCCCTGCCAGGACAAGAGGGTGGCGCCGCCGAGGATCAGCGCTATCCCCAGCGCGACCCGGCGGTCGAAGTTCTCCGCGAAGACGTACCACGCCACCAGCGCGGTGAAGACACCCTCCAGGTTGAGCAACAGCGAGGCGGTCGAGGCTGGCGTCCGGCGCAGGCCCATCATGAGCAGGACCGGTCCCACGATCCCGCCCACCGCGATGGCGCCCGCGAGCCAGGGCGCGTCCCGGGTTTCGAGCGGCGCTTCGGCGCCGGAGCGACGGCGCAGGATCGCCCACGCACCCAGGCCCGCGCCCGAGCCCAGGTACAGGAGCCCGGCGAGCAGTTGCGGCGCCACATGGGGCACCAAGCCCTTGACCAGGGGCGTTCCCACCCCGAACAGCGCCGCCGCGAGCAGGGCGCGGCCCGCGCCGCGCGGCAGAACGACCACGCCAACCTTCACGGTGCGCCGAGAGGGGTGCCCCAGTAGTCCTCCGTGGGGTCGGAGGGTTCCAGCGGGATGCCGTACGCGGCGCAGCCGGTGTCGGTGACGAGCTTCCGCCGGGCGGCGAGCCAGGCGGGATCGAGCGAATACCGCTGCTGCACGCCCGTCGCGGGGGCGCCCGCCCGGCTCCGGTACTCCCCCAGCGGGAGGCGGCCCAGGCCGACCCGCTCCGGGACCGCGAACCCCGGATCGGCGATCAGGCCGTCGGCCTCCTGCCCGCTCGCCTTCCGCAACGCCGCGAGATCGGACAGGAAGTTCTTCCGGCCGCCCTTCTCCCAGTCCCACGTCTCGCCGCCCCAGCGGAACAGCGGGCCCTTCCCCGCGCCGCGCCAGTAGCGGTTGCCGTTCAGCGTGAGTCCATGGCCTTTGATCGAGGCATTGTCCACCGCCAGCGCGTAGGCCTTGTCCAGCGCCACGACCACGTTGCCGTTCACGAGGGTGCGGTGCGGGATGTCGTCCTCGTAGCCCCAGCTCATGACGGCGGGCCAGCCGGCCCGGTCGGCCACCACCAGATTGCCGTGCACGAGGCCGTCATTGAAGGTGTTGTAGAGGTTCAGCCCGATCAGGTCGTGCGCGCTGACGTTGTACCGGCACAGGTTGTACCGGCTCTCCTCGGTGAAGCCCAGGTAGTCTTCGGTGCCCGAGCCCATGAGGAGGTAGCCCGAGCCCTTGTTGTGGTGCGAGTAGCAGTACTCGATCGTGCAGCCCACGCTCCCCCAGTCGATGTCGAACCCGCCGCTGTCCAGCGGCGCGCCCGGCTGGCGGCCGCGGTAAGCCTCGCACCGGCGGATGGTCACGTTGATCGCGTTCCAGCACCAGATGTTGTAGACGGCGTTGTTGTGCGAGACGCAGCGCTCGATCAAGCCGTTCTGCCCGCTCTCGATCCAGATGCCCGCCATGCCGTCGTTGCTGTGGGAGGTGCAGTGGCGGATGACGGTGTTGCGGCAGCCGTTCTGGTGCGTGCCGAACACCTCGATCCCCGAGCCGGAGTTGGCGTAGCTCAGGCAGTTCTCGATCACGACCCCGTCGTACCCCTCGCCCTTCTGCCAGTCGCAGCCCACCTGGATACCGGGGCCGCCGGCCTCGGAAGCGACGCAGTTGAGGAGCCGGATGCCCTTGGGCTGGGGCCCCTCGCCGGAGTTGATATGAATGGCGCCCGCGTCGCCGGCGACTTCCGGATCGGTGGTGGCGTCCAGGTCGCGGACCTCCCAATAACTTTGCGCGCGCAACGCAAACCCCGGTCCCGCCCCGCCGTTGATCCGCGGACGCGCGCCTTCTCCGTAGGAGGCGACCGTGAGCCATGCGCTCGCCGTCCCGTTCCCCGCGGGGTGCAGACCCTCGCGCCACGCCGCGCCGCGCTTGAGCAGGAGGGCGTCGCCGGGCGCGAGCTTCGCCGCGTTCGCGCGGGCCAGCGATTTCCACGCGGTCGCGGGGGTGACGCCGTCGCGGGAATCGTCGCCGGCTTGGGCGTCGACGTGATACGACCGGCCCTTGATCGCCAGGGGCGGCGGCTTCCAGTCGTCCCGGAACCCGTCCACGGGCGGGACGGCGTCGGGGAAGAAGGCACGGCCGCCGCCGGGGTCGTCCCCGTGGTCGAGGGTCGCGCCGTCCGCGGAGGGCTTCGCGCCGAAGTGCAGGGTGAGCGCAACCTTATCGACGACGAGCTGCTCGCCTTCCCTCCCGGACGCCTTGATCGTCAGGACGTGCTCGCCGGGTTTCTCCACCAGCACCTGCATCTTGAATCCGGGACCGCGGCCGTAGCGGGTGTAGGTCAGCCACTGGCCCTGGGCGCCGGGGGGCACCAGCAGTTCCGTGCGCGAGCCATGGAAGGGCTGGCGGCCGTCCAGCGACCAGGTGACCAGCGCGGGCCGCCAGCTCGGGTTCGTGGCCTTGAGCCAGACGTACCAGACGCCGCGGGTCGGCAGGGTGACGGTGCGGGAGAACTCGAGCACCGGCTCCTTGCGGTGGTGGCGCTGGGGCGAGAGCGTCGCGCCTTCCAGGAGCAGCGGGAGCAGGATCGGGGCCATCTAGGACAGCATACGCGACCGGGAGGGGGCGTAGGGGAGCTTCAAGGGGACGGTCGCGGGAACGAGGCGTTCGACAGGTCGGCGTCGGTGAGCCGCGCCAGGAACGCCCGGGCGTTCGGCCCCATCACGCCGCTGACCGCGGCCGCTCCGTTCCCGGCATGGCCGCAACATAGTATGCTTGGCACATGCGCTACCGCCAGCTGGGCCGGACGGGACTGACCGTGTCCGAGATCAGCCTGGGGGGGCTCTTCTTCGGCAAGCTCGCCGCCGGCCGCGACACGGGGGCCACCGTCGCGCGGGCCGCGGAACTCGGGATCAACCTCATCGACACCGCCGCCGCGTACACGGGAAGCGAAGAGGAACTAGGCCGAGTGCTCGCGGAGGGACTCAGAAGGAAGTTCCTGATCGCCACGAAATGGTGGCCGTACATGGACGACGGCCGGACGATGAAGGTGAACCCCGCCGAGCTGCAGGCCGCGGTCGAAGGGTCGTTGCGCCGGCTGCGGACGGACACGATCGATCTCTTCCTGTTCCACTCGCTGACGTTCCCGGGCGACGTGGAGCGAGTGCGCCACGGGCCGCTCTGGTACGAATTGGACCGGCTCAAGCACGATGGGAAGATCCGGCACATCGGCCTGAGCAACAGCGGTAGCGACGATCCGGAGGACGACCGACTGACGGAAGCCGCGCGCGAGGAAGGCTTCGAGGTGGTGATGCCCGAGTTCCTGCTCTTCCGGCAGCGCGCCGTCCGTGCGGCTCTCCCGACGTATCGCCGCGCCCACGTCGGCGTCATCGGCATCATGCCGCTGGGCCAGGCGGCCTGGGGGTACGGGCTGCGGGACCGGACCTACCTGGCCGACTCGCTCAAGACCCTGCGCGAGAAGGGAGCGCTCCCGGACGCGCCGGAGTACCGCGGCGCAGGGGCGCTCGACTTCCTGCTCGACGATGCGACGCCCACGATCGCGGCCGCGGCGCTGCGGTTCTGTCTCTCCTACGACGGGATCTCGACCGTGTGCTGCGGCACGAACGACCCGGAGCACCTCACGGCCAACGCCGCGGTCAGCGACGCCGGTCCGCTCGACGACGCCCGGCTCGCCCGGGCCGAGGAGTTGTTTGGGCGATTGTGATTGCGCGGCTCAGGGCAGCGGCGCGGAGCCCTTGGCGGCGGGATCGAGCAGGCGGCGGACGTCCTCCTCGGGCGTCCCGGTGAACTCCACGCCGAACGCCCAGGCGCCGAGCACCAGCATGATGCCCCGGCGCTTCCAGCGCAGGACCGCCCGGAGACGGAACTGGTCCTTGGAGGCCGGATCGGTGAACCCGAAGAGCAGCTCGTCGCCCGCGCGCAGCGCGCCCATGGACTCCGCCGAGGCGTGGAGCATCATCCCGGAGAGACTGATATCCGAGGCCTTCACCGGAATCGGGGGGACGGCCGCCGTCAGCGCCCATACCGTGCCGGCGGCCGAGATCGGATAGCGCGGGTGGCGCCGCTGGTCGGCGCGTCCACCGCTTGGCGCCGCGCTCACCAGCTCCGGTTCAAGGAAGTGCCCAGGCCAGGCCGGCGGTCAGGAAGCGGCGGTGCGCGGGATGGCCGAGCGCCTCCGCGGTGTGGCCCAGGACGCTCACGAACACCCGGCCCTTTCCGTAGGTGGTCGCCCAGCCCTGCGGCTGGACCGCGCCGCGCCAGTCGGACTCGAGCAGCACGTCGACGTCCCGCAGCATCTTCAGCTTGAAGTAGTGCTCGTCGTTCACCTCGAACGGCCCCAAGTCGGTCACGATCGGGTGCCCGGTCCGGACGCGCACCGCGAACGGCGCCACCGGGTCGTGGCCGGTCTCGCCCCACACCCAGCGCCCCCCCATGATCTCCCCGAGACCCGTCCAGCCCATGAAGGAGCACAGCGTCGAGTGCAGTCCGAGGAAGGCCCCGCCCTGCGCCACGAACGACTCGACCGCCCGCGCCGCGGCGGCCGGGAACTCCGCGTGCGCCTTGTGCGCGAGCCCTGGGTCCTCGGCGGCGAGGCACGTGTACAGCGCCAGCGCGTCCGCGCCCTGGAGGGCGCCGTGCGCAAGGCTCCCGGCGTCCTCCGTGTATTCGACCCGCGTGTACGGGGAGAACGCCTCGCCGAGGACCCGGGCGGCCATCGGAAAGTCGTGCCACGTCCCCCCGCCGAGCAAGACCAGTCGCCGCGCGGGCTGCCTCATCCGCCGCGAGACGGCGGCACCGTCACCAGTCTCCGCCTCCCGGCGCGCCGGACCGCGAGCCTCAAGCTCGCGCCCTTGTCGGCTTGCAGCAGCATGAGCGCGTCCACGACGCCCCGGACCGGCACGCCGCCGACCGCCTCCACGATGTCCCCGCGGACCAGGCGGCC
>CAYHEI010000031.1:0-13975 GCA_964355385.1 uncultured bacterium
GCTGAAGTTGCCCATCCACACGCCCACCGTGTACCGCCGGTCGCACCCGACGCTCCAGGCGTCCTTGTGCCCGTAGGACGTACCGGTCTTCCAGGCGACCTTGGGAACGCTCACGGCGTTCTTCCAAGTCTCCGGCAGGTCCGGCCGGTCGAGGTCCGAGAGGATCTCGCACACCATCCAGGCCGCTCCCCGCGAGCACAGGCCCGTCGCGTCCGGTCGCTCCCGTTCCGGATCGGAGGTGACCGGAATGAACGCGCCGTCGCGGGCCAGCGCGGCGTACAGTCCGCACAGCTCGAGCAGGCTGATCTCCATCGCCCCCAGCGCGATGGGCAGTCCGTAATGGCCGGGATCGGGATCGAGCGTGGACACGCGGGCCCGGTCCAGCAGCGCGTACAGCCCGCGGGCGCCGAGGCGCGCGTTGACGGTGACCGCCGGAACGTTCAGGGAGATCCGGAGCGCCTCCCGCATCGTCACGATGCCGCGGTACTTCTCGTCGAAGTTGGAAGGATGATAGCCGTTGTAGCCGATGGGCACGTCCGCGAGCGCCGCAAGCGGGGTCAGCAGTCCCGCGTCGAGGGCAAGCGCATAGATGAACGGCTTGAGCGTGGAACCCGGCGAGCGGGGAGCGAGCGCCCCGTTCACCTGCCCACCGGACCCGGCGTCGTGATAGTCCTTCGATCCAGCCAGCGCCAGGACCGTCCGGGTCTCGTTGTCGAGCACAACGACGGCCCCGTTCTGGACGCCCAGGTCCTCCAGGCTCCTCGCTTGATCCGCGAGGAGGCGCTCCGCGACGGCCTGCAGGCGCGAGTCGAGCCCGGTGCGCAGGTCCGGCTCGCCGGGCCGCTCGCTCCTCGCCCATTCGGCGAAGTGCGGCGCGCTGAACGTAAAGGCGGCCCGGCGCGCCGCGACGGGCTCGCGCAGCGCCGTCTCGAGATCGGCCGGAGAGACGACGCCCCGCGCGGCCAGCCGCCGCAGGACGCGGTCCCGCGCCCGCCGCGCCGGTGCGGGAGCGCGATCCGGTCGCAGAGCGTTGGGATCCTTGGGGATCGCGACGAGCAGCGCGGCCTCGCCCCAGGACAGCCGGGACGGGGACTTCTCGAGGTAGGCCGAGGAGGCGGCGGTGACGCCCACCAGGTTGCCTCCGTACGGCACGAGATTGAGATACAGCTCCAGGATCTCGTTCTTCGACAGCCGCCGCTCCAGCTGCAGCGCACGGACGGCCTCCTTGGCCTTCGACCAGATGGTGCGCTCGCGCGGCTCGAGCATCCGCGCCACCTGCATCGTGAGCGTCGACGCGCCGGACACGACGCGCCCGGCGCGGGCGTTGGACCACGCCGCGCGGGCCACCGCGACGGGATCGACCCCGGGATGCCAGCGGAACCGCCGATCCTCGGCCGCCAGCACCGTGCGCACGAGCGGACCGTACACGTCCGCGAGCCGCACCTTTAGCCGCCAGACTCCCCGCTCGTTGGCGAACGTCCGCGCGATGCGCCCCGCGCGATCGCGGACGACCGTCCCGTACCCGCCCGCGGGCGGGAGCGGCGGAGGAGGAAAGGCGAGATCCAGGGCCGCGACCAGGGCGACCGCCGCGAGCGGCACGCGCGCCCGCCGCGGCACGCGCGGGAACCTAGGGGGCAATCCTGACCTCGCCCGCCCCGAAGACGCTGGTGACCGTGGGATCGTACATGGCTTCCGCCTTGACCGGCGGCAAGACGAACGTCCCCGCGCTGACGGCCCGCAGCGTGTAGTAGTAGCTGGCGCTCTCGCCGGCCGCGAGGGCGGTGAACAGCATGACCCGGTCGTCCCGGATGTCGAGGTAGTCCACCCGCCCGGGCTTCGCGGCGACCCAAGCCAGCCCCTCCCGGCCCTGCAACCGCGGGTTCTCGACCTCAAACCCGGCGGGTAGGAGATCCACGATCGCCAGGTTCGAGAGTGCGCGGCGGGCGCCGGACAGCGTGACCTCCGCCACGATGAGATCCCCCTGGTGCACGCCGTCGAGCGCCACGGGCGTACCGTCCCGGGAGAGGTAGGAGCGGCGCACGCCCAGCTCACGGTCGTACGCCGGCGCCGGCGCCGGGTCGTCCACGATCCCGTCGGCCTGCCAGTAGAAATAGGCGGTCGCGTCGCCCTCCACGCGGACTTCCACCGCCTTCCCGGTGAGATCGGCCCCCGTGAGGCTCGTCACGCCCTTCGCCTCGAGGCTCTTGCGCTTCTTGCCGTCAACCCACAGCGAGCCCGCCAGCGATCCCTTCCGGGCGTTCGCGAACACCTTCCCGAGCGCCTTGAGGGCGAACGCGTTCTCCTGCGTGCCGCTCCACTGCCCCTGCGGCGCGGCGTCCACCAGCCGCCGGACGAGCCCGGGGATGGCGGGATGCGCGTGATCGATCTCGTGGCAGGCCTCCAGGAGAATCGCCGTATCCCGCACGGGAGTCGAGAGCGTGCCGCCGGTTTCCCGGTCCCCGGTCTCCGGCGGGATCTCGGACGGCACGAGCTCGCGGGCGCGTTTGCGGTCGCCGCTCAGCGCGTACGCCTGCGCGAGCTGCGCCCGGGAACCCGCGGACAGCCCGCCGAGCTTCTGCTCGCGGAAGTAGTTCATCGTCGCCAGATCCGGCTCCCCCAAGAGAGCGAGCACGAGACAGGCGTACACACGGGTGGGATCGCCGCCACCGTCGTACCAGGCGTAGCGATCGGGCTGGTCTCCCTTCGCGCGCCGTTTCATCGCTTCCCGCAGACCGGCGAGAACACGGTCGGACACCGCGTAGCCCTTGGCACGCGCCTCGACGAGGAAGTGCGAGGCGTAGGTGCTGCACCAGTAGTTGACCCCTCCGCCGCCGGGCCAGTACGAGAAATCTCCGCGCGGCTCCATCATGGATTCGATCCGTTTGATCCCTTCCTGCACGTAGAACGACGCCTTGGTGTCGGCAAAACGGTCCGGGGCGGCGGCCCGGGCCACCTCGTCGAAGTACAACAGCGGGAACGCGGAGGAGGTCGTCTGCTCGATACAGCCGTACGGATAGTGCAGCAGGTAGGCCAATCCGGGGCCGCACCGCGCCTCCGGCAGTCCCGCCACCGCGACCGCATACCGGTCGGTATCCCGCAAGAGATTCGCGGGGAAGACGAAGCGCCCCGGCTGGGCGGAGCGCGCCGTCCCTGACCCGCCGAAGTTCTCCAGCGGCCGCGGCGAACGCACGGGAAGGTCGAACTCCAGGCGGCTCGTCTCCTCATTGCCCGTCCCGGTGATCTCGATCTTCACCGGGGCGAGCGCCCGCCGGACGGACGCGTTGAAGCGGACCGTGCCCGCGCCGCCGGACGGAAGGGTGATCGTCCGGGTGCCCCCCTCCCCGACCTCGAGACCCGCGGTCGCCTTCACCGCGACGGCGAAGGCGCCGCCCTTGCCGGTCCCGTTGAAGACCTGGACGGGAATCTCGAAGACGTCCCCGGTCCCCAGGAAACGCGGGAGCGTCGGCTCCAGCGTGAGCGGTGCGCGCACCCGGACCGACCGCCGACCCGACCCGAACGAGGCGCCCCGGAACGCCACCGCGCTGACCGTGAGCTCGCCCTCGTACTGCGGAAGCGGGAATTCGACCGACCCCTTGCCCGAGGACCCCGCGACGACGAGGCCCGACCAGAGCGCGACGGGCTTGACGCGCCGGACCTGCGGCCGGGCCAGATGGCGAGTCCGGCGCGCCTCGTCTCCGCCGATGGGCCCGATCTCGTCGCGGAGCTCCGGCAGGACGAACCCGTACAGGTCCAGCAGCTTCGTGCCCAGCCGGCGGATCCCGTAGAAGAACCCGTGCGGATCCGGCGTCTGATACCCGGTGAGCTGGAGGATTCCCTCGTCCACCGCGGACACCGTGAGACGGACCTGGCCCGCTCCGCCCAGGTCGTACCCGACCTTGAGCCTCCCCCCCGGACGGACGCTGTCGGGAGCGGTGAGCGTGACCGGAATGCGGTCGGCCGCCTCCCGCACCACCAGCCTGATCACGCCGAGCGCCCGCGCCGGATCGCGCGTCTCCAGATCCCGCGTGGAGCGCAGCAACGTGGCGGTGACGTACACGTTCGGTTTCCAGGCCGATTGCACGTCGAGCGGGATCACGGCGGTATTCTCCTTCAACTCCACGTACCGGTGCGTCAGGATGTCGTCGCGTTCCACCGTCAGCAGGAGCCGGCCGGAAAAGGGGGCCTGGATGCGAAGCCGGGCGGTCTCGCCGCCTCGATACTCCGGCTTGTCGAGCGCGAGGACGAGCCGGTCCGGCTTGGTCATCTTCGCGGAGGACCACCCCCATCCCCAGAGATAGAACTCCGTCTCGGCGGCCAGCGCCGCGTCGCCGGCGGTCGCTCGGAGCTTGTAGTAGCCCCAATCGGCGGCCTCCAGCTCGATCTCGGCCGGGCCGTCCTTGACGCTCACCGCGCGTTCCGCGACCGGCACATCCTCGAATTCCGAAACGTACCGGTACCGTCCGTTGTCGTCGCGGCGCCAGATGGAGTTCCAGTCCCGGCGGTGCAGGGACACCGTGACCCGGCCCGTGGCGGGCTTCCCGTCGGGCTTGAGCAGGACGACCCGGCATTTCACCCGCTTCGTCTCCGCGTCCCGGCTGGTCATCGCCGGCTGGAGGCCGACGTACCTTGCGTACGGGTACAGCGACGCCTCGGCCGAGCCGGTGACCGCCCGGCCGCCCTCGTCCCACACGCTCGCGGCGAAGGCCGCAGCGAGGTAGCCCCGGGGCCGGTGCTCGTCCGGGATCGTCAGCGCGAATGCGGCGCCTCCCTGGGGATCGAGCGTGCCTTCGCCGATCGCCAGGTCCACCGGCTTGAATTCCGACTCGGCCGGGCCGAACGTCCAGTCCGCGAACCCCTTGGGACGGAAGGCCGCATCCGTCAGCCGGGCGCTGACGCGCACGGACTTCCCCGCCGCAGCTGCGCCGAACAGGTAATCCGCTTTCACGGCCAGCTTGATCGCGTCCCCGGGCGCGTAGGCCTTCCGGTCCGCGGTCAGGCTGACGCGCATCCGGTCGGGCACGAAGTCCTCCACCTGGAACGCGGCGTCGCCGACCGCCGGGCCGTCCCCCGCTCGCAGCGCGACCGCGTACCGCCCGGTCTTCGCCTGGAACGGGATGGACAGCGGCGTCTCGAATCCGCCGTCGTCCTGCCGCTGGATCACGAGGTCCCGGAACACGTTCCCCTGCGGATCGCGGATGGACAAGGTCAGCGGCAACGACGACGGCGCCGCCATCGTCTCGGTACGGACGATGCCGGCGATGTGCGCGGTGTCGTCGGGCCGGTAGACGCCCCGGTCGGTCCACAGATACGCCTGGAGGCCTTGAGGCTCCGGACGCCCGTCCACCTCGAGGTCGGCCAGCGGGAGCTCCGAGACCCGGAACAACAGGAACGATTCGTCCGCTCCGGAGCGTGCATGCACGAGAAACGGCGTCATCCCGTCGGCCCCGTACCCCGAGAGCCCGCGGAACTCCCCCCGTCCTTCCCGGTCGGTCGCCACCTCGGCCAGCGGCTGGTTGTTCTCGCTGAACAGGGTGAGCTTCACGCCGGACAGCGCGCGCAGTGTCGACAGGGAGTTGGCGAAGACCGTCAGCCGGTCCTTGCCGATGCGCCCGATCAGGCCGATGTCGGTGACGAGCACCCATTTCGAATCCCGGAGCGCCATGTTGTTGTCCCACACTTCCTCGCGTTCCTCAGGCCCCGCCTCCCCGGCCGCCGCGCGCGCACGCGCGCCCTGCAGGCTGATCCGGAACAGCCCCTTGCGCTTGTCCTCCTCCAGCGCCGCGAGACTGTACGGGGTGTGGTGGCCGGCGTTCCGTTCGTCCCCGAGCACCAGGTCATGCTCCAGCACCCGCGTCCCGAACATCCGGTACGCGCCGTCGTGGTAGTAGTACCGGTACGCATCCTGCAGTCCCCCTCCGCGGAAGGTGTGAAGCAGGTGCACGAGGTTGTTGGTGAAGACCTTGTCCACGACGACCCGCGCGATCGGCACGTTGATCGATTCCACCATCACGCTCATGCCGCCTCCCCGCGAGAGGTAGAATCCCTCGTCCCGGAATCTGAGCGACGGCGCGATATCGCTCAACGCGACGGTGCGCGCGTCGTCATGCGCGAGCACGGCCCCGTCCGTCGCGCGCAGCCCCTTGCGAAAGGTCACCTTGTAGGTTTCGCCGCTCGTGAAGCCCGACAACTCGAGCTCGGTGAACCGGCCGGTCACCCCGGCCTCCACGGCGGGCTCGATCCCGAGGTAGTCGGACACGTTGTCCGGATCGACCGGCGAGGAGAATCGCACCCGCACGCGCGGCTTCTCGCCGCCCGTCTCGGGCGCGATCTCCTCGATCCGCAGCGTCCCGCCTTCCCGGGGCGCGAGGGTCAGCGCCTTCGTTCGTCCGAGCGGGGCGCGGCAAGCGTCGCAGGGAAGTCCCTCCGCCAAGGTCAGCCGGAAGGGCGCGACGGCCTGCTCCGCCGTCCAGGGCCCCGTCGTCAGCGTGTGGACATCGGCCTTGCCGGACCGGGCGACGGCCCAGGCCAGGGAGCGCCCCCGCGCGTCCACCAGCGTCACGTGCGGCTTCAGCTCGGCGGAGTTGACGGGATACGTGAAGCGGATTCCCACGGTGTAGGTCGCGCCGCGCCCCTTTCCGGACGCCGCTTTCCGGTAGGCCCGCGCCTCCGCCACCGCGAACGGCGCCGTGGCGAGCTCGAACTCGGTGCGCCCCGCGAGCCCCCGACCGTGGGCGACCTCGGGCAGGACGGTAAACCGGTACCGGGCATTGCGGGCGAGCGGACCCGAGGTGGAGAACACGAGCGTCCGCCGGTTCTCCCAGACGAACGTGCCCGCCAGTTCGGGCTCGATGCGCAGGAAGGCCGCGGCGGTGAAGGTCGATCCCCGGACCCGTTCGGGCCCCACGTCTTGCGAGAACCGGATACGGATCACCTGCGCGCGGGCGCGGACCCAGCCCTGGGGCGAGAAGGACACCACCCGGACGCCGCCCAGCATGTCCGACCACGATCGCCAGTCCCAGCCCGTCGCGCCCGCGAGCATGAGCATCGCCAAGGCGATCGCTCTGCGCACGATCGCGAATCGGATATTCACGGCCGCCCCCGAATCATGCCGTTGAAGCCTTCTCTATCGCGCTGACGCACCGGTCCCAGAACGCCTCCGTAGCGGGGTCCACGGTCTGCCGGGCCGGGTCGGCGTCGAACCAGGCCACGGTCTCGCGGATGCCGTCGGCGAACGGGACCGCGCAGCGGAAGCCGGGGACGAAGCGCTTGATCTTCGCGTTGTCGAACACGGTGGACTGCGCCTTGTCCCCCAGCAGACTGCCTTGATGTGATGGGTCCAAACGGATAAGAAGATCGGAAGGGACGTGGCACAGATTCGGCGCGGCGCCGCAGGCGGCGCAGAAGGCGCCGTAGAGCCGGTTCCAGTCGAGCGCCTCGTCCGACGTGATGTGGAAGGCCTCCCCCGCCGCCGCCGGGTTCCCCAGCAGCCCGACCAATCCGAGCGCGAAGTCCCGGTGATGCGTCACGACCCAGAGGGACGTCCCGTCCCCCGGCACGATCAGCGGCCGGCCGGCCCGAGCCCGGCGGATCAGCGTGTACGGCGCGTTCCAGCAGGAGAGCGCCAGCGGGATCTGCGTGGGGCCGTAGGTGAGCGACGGCCGAACGATGGTCGCGGGAAACCGGCTGGCCGCGAACGCCCGGCGCAGGCGCTCCTCGCAGGCGATCTTCTGCCGCGAGTACTCCCAGTAGGGATTGACCAGGGGGGTCTCCTCGGTGATCAGGTACCGGGCCGGGGGCTTCTCGTAGGCCGAGGCGGAGCTGATGAAAACGTACTGGCCGCAGCGCCCGCCGAAAACGGCGACATCCTGCTCGACATGCTCGGGCGTGAACGCGATCCAGTTCACCACCGCGTCGAAGGTCCGGCCGCCCAGCGCCGCCTCCACCGCCTTGCGATCGCGCACGTCGGCGCGCAGGAGCTCCACGCCGGGCGGGACCGGGAGCTTCGCGGTCTTGCCGCGGTTGAGCAGCGTGAGCGCATGCCCCCGCGCCGACGCGAGGCTCGCGCACGCCGAGCTGATCAGCCCGGTACCGCCGATGAACAGGACGCGCATCGCTTCCATGGTACATAATCAGGCGTGCGCAAGCCGGTCCGCTCCCCGAACGCCCCCGCCCCGAAGGGCGTGTACACCCCCGCCCTCGTGGCGCAGGGGCCTTTCGTCTTCGTGTCCGGCCAGGGGCCGGTGGACCCCCCGACCGGCGAGCTCCGGCTCGGGTCGTTCCGGGAGCAGGCGGAGCTCACGTTCCGCAACGTGGGGGCGCTGCTGGAAGCGGCAGGCACGGGGTGGGCGGCCGCCGTGAAGGTCAACGTGTATCTTGCCGACATGGCGAACTTCGCGGAGATGAACGAGATCTACCGGGGATTCGTCTCCGAACCCTTCCCCGCCCGCACCACCGTCGGCGCGGGGCTCGGCCGGATGGCGATCGAGGTGGATTGCATCGCCGTGCTCCCCGGGTGACCCGCGACCAGCTCGACACGCCCGCGGCGGTCGTGGACCTGGACCGGCTCGCGGCGAACATCGCCCGGCTCCAGGCCTACCTGGCCAAACACGGCATCGCCAACCGCCCGCACATCAAGACGCACAAGACCGTCGAGATCGCCCGGATGCAGCTCGCGGCCGGCGCCGTCGGGATCACCTGCCAGAAACTCGGCGAGGCGGAAGTCATGGCGGACGCGGGGATCACCGACATCTTCCTGCCTTACAACATCCTGGGCCGGGCCAAACTGGAGCGGCTCGTCGCCCTGGCGCGGCGCGTGACGCTCAGCGTCACCGCCGATTCCGAGATCACCGTGCACGGGCTCGGCGCGGCGTTCGCCCCGACCGGGCTCACGCTCCCGGTACTGGTGGAATTCGACACCGGGCTCGGGCGTTGCGGCGCGCAGACTCCCGTCGAGGCCGCCGGACTGGCCCGGACGATCGCCGACACGAAGGGACTGACATTCGCCGGGCTCATGACCTACCCCCACAACGAACGAACGGATGGATTCGTCGCGGAAGCCGCCACGCGGCTCGAACGCGACGGGCTGGCGCTCGGCCGCGTGACGATGGGTGGGACGTCCGGAATATGGCACGCCCACGAACGTGCCCGGATCGCGGAGTATCGAGCCGGGGTGTACGTCTTCGGCGACCGCTCGACGTTGAAGTCGGGCGCGATGACCCAGGACGAGTGCGCGCTCGCGGTGCTCGCCACGGTCGTGAGCCGGCCCACGGAAGGCCGTGCGATTCTCGACGCCGGGAGCAAGGCGCTCTCCTCGGACTTGCTGGGACTCGAAGGCCACGGGCTGATCCTCGAGTATCCCGAGGCGCGCCTCGCGGCGCTCTCGGAAGAGCATGGGCATGTGGACCTCGCGCGGTGCGACCGCAAGCCCCGGAGCGGCGAGCGCGTCTCGATCCTCCCCAATCACGCCTGCGTGGTGAGCAACCTGTTTCCGGAGTTGACGGCGGTGCGCGGGGAGCGGGTGGAAGCGGTCTGGCCGGTGGCCGCCCGGGGGAAGATGCGGTAATTATTCGAGTCCGACGACCCGGGAGCCCTCCGGGAACTTGACCGAGTAGGAAAACACGACCTTGGCCTCGCCCCGCGCGGGCAATTCCACGTTCCAGCGCAAGAGACCCGGCCGCTCGGGGTCCTCCGCCAGCGGCTTGGGAGACGGGTCCTGGACTTCCACCACGATGTCCTTCTGCCGGGAGCGCGGCATCTGCTCGCGCACCTCGATGGTCCGGACGCCCGCGTGCCCGCTCTTGAGCGTCGTCACCCAGCGGTACTTCCGGAAGGCCTTGGTGAACCACTTGGGCGCGTCGGTTCCCTGCTGCGCGAGGAGCTTGCGCTCGACCTTCACGTTGCCGTCCTGGCCGAACCCCAGCGGGAAGGTCTCGCCCGGGCCGATCGCGTGCAGGGCGGTCGTGCCGGTGAACTCCGCGCCCCGGAAGAGATTCGCAGGCCCCGGCAGGAGCGGCTGGTCGCCGCCGTACGAGACCGTGGCCTCGATGAAGGCCGCTTGCGCCAGGCGCGGCACGGACACGAGGCGCACCACCGCGGCGTGGCTGCTGTCCGCGATCCCCACCCGGTGCAGGCCGCCGTCGGAGGGCACGTTCATCGGCCGCGTCGGCGCGAAGGACGTGGCGTATTCCGCGGAGACGGTCTCCGCCTGCTCCGTCTCCACGGGCACCGCGGCCTCCTCCGCCTCGACCCCGCCGCCCTCCATCGCCATCGACTCGCGCGCGCGCATCGCCGCGGCGGGAGCCATCGCCGCCGCGCGGCTCTTGCGCTGCATCACCCGCAGCGGGGGCGGCGCGAAATCGAGCCACCAGTTCGAAGGGTCCGGGATCTGGCTGGCCTCGGTCGGATGCGCCGTCGAGAGGACGAGCTTCACGTCCTTCCAGTCCTCGCCGGACTGCTGCCGGACTTGGCCGGCGAACGTCAGGGCGACCGACGGCTTGGATTGCTCCGTGTCGAGCCGGACGTCGTACAAGGGCGTCCACCCCGCGTTCGGCACGCGGTAGGTCAGCTTGAACTCGACGGACCCGGCTTTGGAGAGCTCAAGATCGGCCTCGGCGGTCTTGCGTTCGCGGCTGCCGGAGCCGATCTGCTGAAGTTCGCGCTGGAGCGCGGCGAGATCCGGCTCGAGCGCCCGCTGCGCGCGCTCGTCCTTGCGTGACTCCACGGCGAGCTGGGCGATGCGCTCGCCCGCGGCCTTCGCGGTCGCGACCGGGTCGCCCAAGGGCTTGGCAGCCGATGGGGCCCCGCCTTTCCCCGTCGCGTCCTTCGCGAGGGCCTTGAGGATCTCCAACTCGGCGTTGCGGGCCTCCATCCGGTCCTTGAGGTCGGTCCGGCGGTCCTCCAGGTCGCGAATCTTGTCGCTCAGCTCCTTCACCCGCTTTTCCACGGTCTCCGCGGTGAAGGCGCTGCGCAGCCGCACGCCGAACAGCTTCGTGCCCGCCGGTCCCACGGCGGAGAGGCGCAACGACGCCTCCTCGGCCCCGGCCGGCAGGTCGGGAAACACGACCGTGACGAGGCCGGCCTCGAGCCGCGCGTCCCCGCCGCGCTCGACGAGGGCCCCGGAGGGGTACACGGTCACCGCCCGCGGCGCGGTGTCCACGGGGACCGGCCCGGCGACGGACGGCGCGGCGGCGGCGAGCAGCACGGACGCGAGGAGCGAGCGGAGGGGCATGGGATGAATTGTACCGGAATCAGGCATGCGGAACGACGGTCGCAAGCCACGCGCGCGTCGCGTCGCACAGCACGCCGGCCTTCTCCCAGTCCTGTCGGGACATCACCTGCACGAGCTCCTCGCGCATGCGGAGCAGCTTCCCGGTCGCCTCCGCGCCGAACGAAGCCGGATGGCGTCCCTGGAGGTCCATGATGTAGAAGATGAGCGCTTCCATCTTGTGCCCCAGCGCGTCGGGAAGCCGCTGCGACTCGATGCGCGGGGGCGGGACCGCCTGCAGCGGATCGCGGGGGGCCCCCCTCACCCCGCTGACCCGCGTCCCCCCCCCGCCCGCCAGGTTCTGGACCAGCGCGTCCACGGCGGCGGCGCCCTTCACGAGGATCACGAGCAGCGCCCGGTCGGCCACCGGCCAGACGTAGACCTGCTGCTCGTCCTCGTTCTCGAAGAGCAGCGCGAACTCGTCCTCCTTCATCGCGTGCGCCAGTTCGTGCGTGCTCGCGTGGCAGGCGGAGGCCAGCGCCGCGATCGCCTCGAGCTTCACGCCGAGGGGCTTGCGGGCGATCTCGACGATGCGCCCGGCCTTGTCGATGAGGATGGCGGACGCCGAGGGCAGCGCGGCGGCGAACGCGTCGAGGACCCGCACGAGGCGCGTCCGCCCATCCCCCGTGAGGGTGAACCCGATGTTCGCGTCGGCCGGGCCGATCGGGGGCATCAGGGCTGCCGCATGCCCGCGACCGCCAAGGATGCGACCGAGGAGAAGAGATCATGGAAACGATCGAGCCGGTTGGGGGAGACCGCGTCGAGCTGCTGCAGCCAGGCCGCCATCGGGCCCTTCACGTATGTGACCGCGTTCTTCAGCGCATTGCGCTCGGCGTTGCGCCCCGTGACGAGCACCAGGAACCGGCGCTGGTCCACCCGCGCGGCGCGCAGTTGGATGTCCCGACCCCGCTGCGTCAGGCCGACGAACCCGCGGCTCGACAGGTTGCTGGACAGCTCCTGCGCCGCCGCGAAGTTCGACGCCAGGAGGGCCCCGAGGGTTTCCGCGTCGTCATTCGACACGTTGCCGCGGCTCCCGAGGATCCCGCTGCTCTCGTCGACGAGCAGCGAGCCCCGGAGCCCGGCCTCCAGGTTGAGCTTGTCCAGCATGCCGCCGAGTTTTTCCGCATCCTCGGCCGAGAACACGAGCGACCGGAAGAGCGGGCCCATGGCAGCCTCGGCGGAGGGCGCGGAAAGCCGGGTCAGGGCCATCTTGGCCACGGTGAGGAAGGTCTCGTACACGCCCTCCCCCGTCCGCGCCACCGCGGGGAAGGAGAGCAGCTTGCGGGTGTTGTACCGCCGCTCCATGTCCTCGGGCGGCATGATGTTGGAGAGGTCCCGCTTGTTGTACTGGAGCACCATGGGCAGCGCGTCCATCCGCTGTCCGAGGTCCTTCAGGTTCTTCTCGAGCAGCTCCATCGCCTCCCAGTTGTCCTGCATCCGCTCCCGCTGGGAGTCCACCACGAAGACGATCGCGTCCGCGCCCTTGAGGATGAGCCGCCGGCTGGCGTCGTAGTACTCCTGGCCGGGCGTCGCAAAGAGCAGGAAACGGAACTTGTACTCGCCCGCCTGCGCCTTGACCGGCAGGAGGTCGAAGAAGAGCGTCCGCTCCGTGGGCGTCTCGAGCGTGACGAACCGTCCGCGCTGGGCAGGCGGCAGGTGATGATTCATGTACAGGAGGCTGGTGGTCTTCCCGCACTTCCCCGCCCCGTGGTACACGATCTTGCAGATGACTTCCTTCGTCGCTTCGTGCAGTATCGCCATACGGCTCCCCGGGGCCATCTTATCAGGGTCGCAGGGGGGGCGAGGCGCCCCGGCAGTTGACTACAAGTCCACCTCGTTCTTGAACTCCACTGTGTGAACGTGCATAATAGCGATGAGGAATATCACGCATGGACGCCGCGCTTCCCATACTCCTCGTCGTGGAGGACGATCGCACGTTGCGACGGATCCTGTGCGAGTCGCTGTCCCCGGTCTGCGACCCCCTCGGCGCCGGCACTTGCGCCGCGGCACGCGCCGCCGTGAAGAAGTCCCGGGCGAAGTTCGGCCTGCTGGACTACAACCTGCCGGACGGGACCGGCCTGCGGCTGCTGGAGGATCTCCGGGGCATCGTCCCCGAGTTCCGCGCCATGCTCCTGAGCGGCGCCGAACCTCCGCTCCCCCGCGACGGGACGCTCCCGCCGGGGCTCGTCGCCGCCCTGGGCAAACCGATCGGGCTGCAGCCCCTGCTCGCGGCGGTCCGGCGGCTCATCCGGAGCCGCAAGCGCTGACCGGCCCGGGTCAGCGTCCGACTTCGACCTTGAGGATCTTCCGCCGGCCGTCCGGGGCTTCCGCGACGCACAGGTAGACCCCCGCCGCGACGGAGGACCCGGCGGCGTTCGTCCCGTCCCATTCGGCCAGACCCAGTTCGCCGCCTTCCAGCTCCACCACCAGCTCACCCGGCACCGTGTACACGCGGACGCGCGACCCCGACGGCATGTGCCGGAACTTCAGCGTCGCCGCCCCGCCCGGCTTGAACGGCGTGGGATAGACGACGAGATCGTCCAGCGTCTCGCCGGCCTCGGTGATCCGGACCGGACCGGAGAGCGCCGTGGCCGAGAGCGCGCCGTCGCCGCTCTCCGCGAGACCCGCGAACCGCACCTCGCCGCCGCGCACGGCGAGGTACGTCCAGGTGAATGCCGCCGTCCCGCCGCTGGGCAGGTCCGCGGACACGGG
>CAYHEI010000032.1:0-10332 GCA_964355385.1 uncultured bacterium
TTGCGGACGAGCTGGGCGCCGGCAACCGCGAGTGCGATGACGGCGACGCCGGCCACGGCGACCGCCACCGCGTTGCGCCGCAGGAACTTGGTCGCCCGATAGCCGCGGCGGTGCGCGAGGGGCGAAACCGGGCGGCCCGCACGCCGCGCGGCAAGATCGGCTAGCACCGCGGTCGCCGAGCCATACCGCGCGGCCGGGTCGGCCGCCAGGCACTTCCCCACGATCGCGGCGAGATCGGCGTCCAGCCCCCTCACCCGACCCGCTCCCCCCTCACCCTTCCCTCTCCCCGGAGGGGAGAGGGTGAGCGTGGTGGCCTTCACGCGCACCCGGTAGACCTCGAGGCGGTCCGTGACCGTGGCCGTACGCGACAGCGCCTCGGTCGTGGACGCCGCGTGCGGCGCCTCGCCCGTCAGCAGCGCGTAGGCGGTGGCGCCCAGTCCATAAAGATCCCACCGCACGTCCGGCTGCACCGCGGCCTCGCCCTCCTTGGGCACCACCGCCTGCTCGGGGGCCATGTAGAAGAGGGTGCCCAGGCTGCCGGTCGAGTCGCCCACGACCTTCGCCTGGCCGAAGTCCGCCACGCGCACGCGACCCGCCTCGTCCAGCAGCACGTTCGCGGGCTTGAGATCGCAGTGGATGATCCCCTTCCCGTGCACGTACTGGAGCGCTTCGGCCATCTCTTCCATCCATTGAGCGACCCGGTCCGGGGTTGCCGCCACGGCCGCCTCGCCCCGGCGCAGCCGGGGCTCGCGGTCGGCTCGCTCGCGCTCGCCTCCCTCCCCCGTCCCTTTCCCCGTCACGAACTTCTCCAGCGAGCCCTTCTCCAGCAACTCGGTGGCGTACCACGCCGTGTCGCCGGTCAGGTCCGCGTCGAGCAACGAGACGACGTGCGGGTGCTTGTCGAGCCGCGTCAACCGCTCCAGCTCCCGTTGGAGCATGACCCAGTTCACCCCCTGCCGCTGGTGGAAGACCTTCAGCGCGACGAGCTTGCCGGTGCGCTGCTGCCGCGCCTTCCACACTTCGGCGAACGCGCCGCGCCCCAGCGGAGCGAGGAGGACATAGCCGGGCACCTTGGGGGCTTCCGCCGCGGGCAACTCGGAAGGCGCCGCCTGCGCCTTCGCCGCCGCCACCGCTTCCGACGACTGGACGATCGTCGCGTCCAATCCGGGCGGGTCGGCTTCGGCTCCAGTCGGCATGCTGGAGCATTGTCCATCCCCGCCCCGCACGCCACAAGGGGCCCGCAAGGGCCCGCCGAATCAGAGGTTCAGGGCGCGATTTTGCGCGCCGCGGTACGCGGCGGTCTGCTGAATCAAGGCGGCGATGGACGGATTGTGCAGCAAGACCTTCTTGAAGGTCTCGCGGGGCAGAAAGTAGATCTCCCCGTCTTCCTCGCCGATCACGCTCGCCGTGCGAGGCGTGTGGGCCAGGAGGGCCATCTCGCCGAAGAACGCCCCCTCGACGAGCAGGGCGACCCGCTTCCGGCTGCCGAACACGCCGTGCTTCTTGTACACCCCGACCGTGCCCGACGTGAGCAGGTAGAACGTCTCGCCCGCCTCTCCCTGCGTGATGATCTTCTCGTTCTTGCGGAAGGGGCGCTTGTCGAGCGCCTTGATCAACTCGTCCATCTCGTCCATCTTGAGGTGCTCCAAGAACGAGATCTGCTTGAGGATGAGCCGGATGCGACCGATTTCGTCCGAGTTCAACCGCATAAGAGAAGCCTACCTCGTCAGCCCCGCCTCCGCATCACCGATCGCTCCTCACTTGCCGAAGAGCTTCTTGAACGCTTTCTTGGCCTCATCTTCGAGCTTGGGAGCGATCTTCTCCTTGACGACCTCGGCGGCACGTTTCCCGAGCTGGCGTTTGGAGGGCGTCAGGATGGGCAAGGACGCGGTCCCGGCGACGTCCCACTCTCCCGCAGCCCAGCCATTCGCGTCCTTGGTGAAGAGCGCCTTGCCGACCTCGCCCGCCGACACCTCCTCGGCGCGTCGCGGATGAAAGCGCGTGACCATCGTGCCCTTCAACCGCGCGTCGAAATCCGCCGTCCCCTTGTACGTGATCCCGAGATCCCCGTCCTCGCCCGGATCGAGGCCGAACGCGGACGTCGTCACCACCCCCTGCGCGAGGGTGAAGGGGCCGCCGAGGCGGCGGAAGGCGAGACCACCGCCCAGCCAGTCGAGGCGCAGAACCTTGCCGAGCCCGCCCTTGAGAAACTCCGTTCCGGTCAGCCGTCCGTCCGCCACCGTCACATCGCCGGACGCGACGAGCGTCTTGCGCATCGCCGGCGGGCGCACGCCCTCGCCCGTGGCCTTCAGCGCGAGCGAAGCCGTGCCGGAGAGCTTCCCCTTCATCGCCAGCCCGGCCTGGAAGGTGTCGGCGGCGGCGTCCAGGAACGGCCCCGCAGCCACGCCGCTCGCGGCGAGGGTGGTCTCGTGCTTGAGGGGATACGACTCGAGCACCGCGGTCCCGTTGGCCGACTGGCTTCCCCCGTACAGCCGGCCCTCTTCGGACCAGACGGCGCGGCCACCGGCGACGCGAACTTTGGCCCGCTGCTGCGTCAGCACCAGCTTCCCGTAGGTCAGCTCGTCGGCGCGCAGCTCGAATTCGATGTCCGCCCCCGCCGGCACGACGCCACGCAAGTCCGGCTCGGGTTCGGCGGGAGCGGGCGAGCCTGCGGGCGCCTTCGCGGGAGGTTGTGGTCCCCGGACGGCCGCCAGCAGCCGGTCCGCGTCGAGCTTCGCGAACGACACGCCGAGCTTCCCCTTGGGCGCGAGCGCCTTCACGGAGAACTTCGCCGGCTGCGCCAGCCCGAGCCGGGTCAAGTCGGCCGTGACGCCGAACGGCTGTCCCCCCACCGCGCCCTGCAGGGCGGGGATCGAACAGCGATCCTCGGTGAGCGTGACGGTTCCCCCCACACCTTCGGCCAGCGGCCCGAGCGTGCGGTGCCGAACCGACACGTCCTTGAACACGGCCGTCGTCTTGAACGACAGGCGTTCACCGGAGAAAGCACCCGTCGTGTCCGCCGCAATGGAACCCGCGGACTCGAGGGGAGATCCCGGCGGCACCGCTCCGAGCCCCGTCGCGAGCTTCCATGCCGGCGCCAGGTCCACGCCGGTCTTGAGCGTGAACGCGTAGCGCGGCGCCGCGGGCCATCCGGACACGCCCGCGCTTCCGTTCACCGTCACGCCGGGCAGCGCCGCCTCGAAGCGCGGGACGAGACCGTTGGGCGTGAACTTCTGGGGACGCGACAGCGCGAGGCCCGCCACCTCGAAACCCGCCGTGACGGGCACGCCGGCGACCCGGAGCTTGAGCCCGCTCGCCTTGACGTGCCGCTCGTCGAAGGACACCGTTCCTTCCAGGCCTTCCACGACGTGCGGCCGGCCGGGCAAGGACGCGCTCACGCCCTTCAGCACGACGGTCCCCGCGGGCCGGAGATCCGCGGGCGTCCCGCCCACCGTCGCGTCCACCGCGACGGAGCCGCCGACATCCGTGACCGCCCCCGCGGCGGCGGGCGCCAGCGCCCCGGCCCAGGCCAGCACCCGACCCAGATCCACCGCGACCTTCTCTCGCAGCGCCAGGCGCGGCGAGGACCGGAACTCGTCGATGGAGCCGTCCGTCACCGCGACGATCCCCGGCAGCGTCACGGCCAATTCGCGCAAGTCGAGGTGCGCCCGGGCGAGATGGATGCCGAACCCGCCCGCGATCGTGACGGGGATCGATTGCGCGCCGCGGCGCGCTTCGAACGCGAGCTTGAGCCGGGCGGGCGCCCCTTCCAGGGAGAAGCCTTGGAGATCGAGCGACACGCGCTCCACCCCCGTGACCAGCGCGGGCCGGCTCGTCTCGTCCCGCAGCGTCACCGTGCCGTCGGTGACGCGAATAAGGCGCACGGCGACGCGGACCGGCAGGCCCCCGCCGCGATGCTCCGGTGTCGCCGGGACGGCGCCGGGCCGGGGGGCCGTCAGATCGGCGAAGCTCCAGGCGCCCTTGGCGTCGCGGCTGATCGCGATCCGCGGCGCCTTCACCTCGACCCGGTCGATCACGATCTCGAGCCACAACAGCGGCAGCAGGCGGAACCGGGCCGCCGCCCTCTCGGCCGCGAGCAGGGGCGCATCGCCGGTCCCCGGACGCGCCCCGACGGCGAACCCGTCGAGCACGATCCCGGAGAGGAGACCGAACGACACCGCCTCGACGGTGACGGGCCGGCCCACGGCCGCGCTGCCCTCCCGCTCCACCAGCGCGCGCAGCCGTTCGGGTTCCAGGAACCGCGGCAGCAGGATCGCGGCTGCGCCGGCCAGCACCAGGACGAGCACGGCCGCGACCACGGCGGCGCGGACGAGCCAGGATGCGCGTGCCGGTTTCGGAGGGGCCATCGCGCTGGATGATATCATGAGGTTCGTTGCCGCCGTGCCGACCGCGCGTGTTCGCTCCCTGCTCCTGGTCCTCTGCGTCGCCGTTCCGGGACGCGCGCCGGCCTGGGGCGAGGACGGCCACCGCCTGGTCCTGCGGCTCGCGCTCGAGGCGCTCCCCGCGGCCGCTCGCAGCCCGTACGTCGGGTTGGATGCGGATCTCGCCAGGGCGGTGGTGGAGGCGGACTCCCTCAGCGCCGTTCCCGCGGAAGCGTGCAAGCACTGGATCGACGTCGAGAAACTGGATCCCGGGTACCTCCGCTCCCTGCGCGACGCGCTGCAACGGCAGTACGGCGGCGAGGCTTACGCCGACGAGGACGCGCGCGCATTCGCGACGACCGTGGACCACGCGGCCTTCCGGCGCGATCCCCCGCCGTGGAGCGCGGCGCGCCTGGCGCCGCTGTGGGACGCGCTCCCCCCCACGCTCGAGGGGTTCCGGGCGCGCTACGGGCGGCTCGAAACGTTCATCGGCGTCATCCCCTACCAGCCCCTGTTGTACACCCGCGCGCTCGCGCGCTCCCTGGCGGCCGGTGACCGGCGCCGGATCGTCCATGCCGCGGGCTATCTCGCGCACTACGTCGCCGACCTGCACGTGCCCGTGCACGTCACCAGCGACTACAAGGGCCAGTACTCGGGCAACGGGATATTCAAGGATCGGGAGCGCGATCGCGGGGATGTGCACGTCCGTTTCGAGAGCGGATTCGTCAAGGCCGCGCTGCCCGCGCTGGAACGCGAGGCGCGGAAGACCCTCGCGACGCCGGGCACGCCCCTGTCGCCGCGGGACATCACGCCGCGCGCGCTGCGCGCGGCCCGCGCCGCTTATGATCTCCTGGACGGCGTGCTGAAGGCCGATCGCGACGCGGCCCGCCGGCACGATCCGCGGGACGATTGGACGGGGTACCTGGACGCCGCCCGTCCGGTGTTCGAACCCGTGGCGGCCGGCCGGCTCGGAGCGGCAGCCGCGCTGCTGCGCGATCTCCTCCTGACGGCCGCGGCGGGCGAGCGGTTGGAGTCGCCCGCCGGTTCGAGTATGATGAATTCACCATGAAGCGACTCGCGCTTGCCGCGTTGCTGGCCGTCGTCCCCGCCGGCGCATTTCACGCGCAGGGCAGCTCTCCCAAGAGCGCCTCGGATGAGGCCAATCGCGCCAAGGACTTCACGATGAAGGATCTGGACGGGAAGAACATCAGTCTCTCCGACTACCGGAACAAGAAAGTGGTCATCATGGACTTCTGGGCGACCTGGTGCGGCCCGTGCCGGATGGCGATGCCCGCCCTCCAAAGCTTCCAGCAGAAGCACGCCAAGCACGTGGAAGTCCTGAGCATCAACCAGCTCGAGAACGCCGAGCGGGTCGCTGCCTTCGTGAAGGCCAATAACCTTCAATTGCACGTGCTGCTGGACCAGGACGGCGCGGTGTCGTCGGCCTACCGCGTCTTCGGCATCCCCACCCTGTACGTCGTGGACAAGACGGGCATCCTCCGGCAGAAGTACGTGGGGTATCGCCAGGATCTCGAGCAGCTTCTCGAGCAGGTCATTACTCCATTGCTGTGAGCGCGCTCTGCGCGCTGATGATGCTCCTTGCGGGTCCGGCGCGGGCCGACGAGATCACCATCAAGATTTTCAACGGCGCCGGGGAGCGCGTGCGAACCCTGGACCCGCTTCTCGTGCCGCGGGCTCCCACGAGTCTCGCCTTCACCTACACGGCGGGAGGCGCGTGCGCCGCGGCGGTCTCCGTGGACCAGGAAGCGTTCTCCCCCGACGGCGATTGCCGCAACGACCTCCTGGTCGTCCGCTTCGCGGGCGTGACCGATCCGGTCTCGGTCCGACCGGCCGCCTGGTGGGACGGAACCAACGACGCCGGACGGGGGCTCTCCAACGGAGTATACCTCCTCTCCGCCCGTCACTCGTCGACGTCCGCCGCGGCCGGGCCCGAACTCCTCGGAAGCGTGACGCTCGCCTCCGCCCGCCCGCCGGTGCGGGCGCTCGTGAGCAACGCCGCGGGCATCCCGGTCGCCGACTTGCCGTCCGCCGCGTATCGCGCGCTCGGCCGCGTGCGGGCCGACACGCCGGTCTTCGCCCCGGTCCTGGACGGTTCCGTCCTCGAGCAGTTCCTCCTCTACGATCGCGCCGGCGCCATCGTCGCGCGCCTTTCCTGGAGCGGCAAGGACGCGCGCGGCCACGTCGTTCCGAACGGAGACTATCTCTTCGACTATGTCGTCACCGAAGCCGACGGCGCGCAGACCCATTTCTCGGAGGCGTTCGTCGTCCAGCACGCCGCCCTGAACCTGCTCGACGCCGCCGTCGCGATCCCGAACCCTGCGGCCCGCGGGGCCGCCCGCGTCTGGTTCCGCTACCGCGTGCTCGGAGCGGGCCTGACGACCCTCGTCCTCAAGATCTACGCCGGGACCGGCGAGCTGGGCGCCACGACCGACGCGGCCGCGCAGGCCGCGCCCGCGGACCCGCTCGACGCCTCGGGCGACGCCTGGGGCGCCTGCTCCTGGGATCTCCTGAATCGCGACGGAGCCCGCGCCGCGCCGGGGCTCTATCTCGCGGTGCTGGACGCCGTCGCCGCGGACGGGGCGACGCAGCGGCTGCCGATCCGGTTCGCCGTCAGTCCTTGACCGCGTAGGCGTTGAAGAGGCCGAGCCCCACGACCGGCACGTAACGGTCCGAGAGCCGCGCGCCCCGGACGACGGCGCCGGCCGCCGCCGCGAGCCGCGGCTGGGCGGACGCCAGTTTCTTGACGAGGTACGCGACTCGGAGCCAGCGGATGTGCGGCTCCACGCGGGTCAAGTGCAGCCCGGCCGCGGCGAAGAGCCGGCCGATGGTCCGAGGAGTGAAATGCGTGACGTGCATCGGCATCAGGAAGGGATAGCGCGGACCGAGCACGCGCGCGGCGAGGCACGAGATGTCGTGCGTGCTGAGGGCGAAGACGCCGCCGGGCTTCAGCGCCAGGGCGAGGCGGCGCACATCCCCCACCGGATCGAGGAGGTGCTCGACGACGTCCCACAGGGTCACGACGTCGAAGGATCCCGGCGCCAGGGGCACCTCGGCGATGGCCGCCTCGTGCACCACGACGCCGGCCAGGCGCCGGGCATGCTCCGCCGCCGCCCGGGACGGCTCGCTCCCTTCGACGCGCCAGACAGCGGCGGCGGGCGCCGCCCGGGAGCAGCCCAGCCCGCCCCCCGCGGGGGGGCGCCCGGCTTTGCTGCGCCCGGTCCGGGCTGGCCTCCCGGGGTTCCCCGCGCGAACCCGCGCGGGCGGCCGCCGCCAGGAAGTAGCCCTGCCCGCAGCCCGCTTCGAAGAGCGAGCCCGGGGACCCGCTTGCGCGCAAGCGGCCCAGCCGCCGCAAGGCCCGAGCGAACGTCAATTCGCGCGCGCGCGACTCGTGGAGAAACTCGACGTCGACGACTTCGCGGTACAGCCCCAGAATCTCCGCGTCCGGGGGCCGGGGCGAGGTGTAGAGCAGGCCGCAGTCCGCGCAGCGGACCACGGCGTCGTAGCTGGCGAGCGCCGAGGTGCTGATGCCCAGGTCGTCCGGGGTGAGCGGACGGTCGGGCCGCGTGGCGGGATGGATCGACGTGCGGCGGCTCCCGCCGCAGAGCGGGCAGTCGACTTCGGTCAGAACTTCACCAGGCTCCTGAGCCGGGCCAAGCGCTCTTCGATGTCGGCCGGGGTGAGGCCGCGAAGACGGCGGACGCTGAAGTCCTCGACCGCGAAGGACGACATCACGGTGCCGCGCGCCATCGCGAGCCGCATCGACGCGAGATCGCGCGCGCCATCGCGCGCGAGGCTGCCGAGCATGGCGCCGGCGAAGACATCCCCCGCGCCGGTCGGGTCCACCACGCGCTCGAGCGGGAGCGCGGGGACGATCGACAGCCCCTCGTCGCCGAACAGCAACGCCCCATGCTCCCCTTTCTTGATGACGACCAGGCGCGGCCCCATCTTCCGGATCGCCGCCCCGGCCACGACGAGGTTCGTCTCGCCCGTGAGGAGTTCGGCCTCCTGGTCGTTCAGGAAGAAGAGGTGGGTCCGCGCGAGGCCCTTGAGGAGCGTCCCGCGCTTGCTCTTGATCCAGTGATCGATCGTGTCCGCGGCCACGAACGCGTCGGGCCCGGCCTGGTCGAGAACCGTGAGTTGCAGATCGGGGTCGATGTTGCCGAGGAGCAGGATCGAGCCCTTGGGCAGCGGCCCGCCCAAGACGGGCGCGAACTGGAGGAACACGCCGAGATCCAGGGAGAGCGTCTCGCGGCCCCGGAAACCATGCGCGTAGATCCCGGTCCAGCGAAAGGTCTTCCCGGGCAGCCGGGCCAGCCCGCTGACGTCGATCCCGCGCTCTTCGAACACCTTGAGGTCGGCGGCGGGGAAATCCTCCCCGATGCACGCGAGCAGCTTGGTGGGGGCGAAATAGCTCGCCGCCACCGAGGCGAACGTCGCGGAGCCGCCGAGGATGGAGGTCGCGCGCCCGCCCGTCCCTTCGATCGTGTCCAGCGCCACCGACCCCACGACGACCACCGATCCGGTCGCCATCAGGCGGGCCTCCGGCGAACCGTCAGCCAACCCCAGACGCCGCCGAAGACCAGCGCGCCGGCCGCGAGCGAGCTGACGAACCCGCCGACCACGAACGCCCAGAGCAAGGCGAGCGGGGAATCCCCGGCCGCCCCCCCGCCCCCGGCGCCCACGGCCAGCGCGTCCGCGGACCGGCGCAGCGCCTCCCACATGGCCCGTCCGTCGAGCCGCACGAGCCAGTCGGGCACGTCGCGCCCCAGGAGCTTCAGGCCGAGCCACGCCTGCGCGAGCATGACGAAGATCCCGAGCGGGTTCGCCGCCAGCAGGGCCGAGACCCCGATCGTCACGGGCTTGTTCAGTTTGAATCCCCAGAGCAACAGCGGCAGCACCAGCACGACGCCGAGAAAGAACGGGCAGGTGCCGCAGAACACCGCGGCCGCGAACGCCCCCGCCACGCGCGACGGCGCCTCGTGCACGCCGAGCAGCTTCTTCAGCCGCTCCCGCAGGCCGCCTCCCGTCTTCGCGCCGGACGATCTCTTCGTATGGCTCACGTTGGCAACCTCCACAGTACTACAAACCATGCCCCACCCGTCCCGCTTGGGGCACGACGCCGGGACTGAACTTCATCCGGGCGCATCTCAACCGCGTCATCCGCCGCGACGACCTCGACATGATCTACGTGTTCGGGCCGGGGCACGGCGGGCCCGCGGCGGTCGCCAATGCGTACCTCGAAGGGTCTGACCCGACTTTCCGAGTCCAGGTGAGCTGACACTCACGAGGCGTTGCTCCGGGAGATGGAGACCCGCCTCGCGCGGCACTGGGCGCACATCACGGCGCACGGCGACGATCTGCCCGAGATCAAGGATTGGACCTGGACGGGGTGAGCCGCGTCCTCGCGCTGAACGCCGGGTCGAGCGGACTCAAGTGGTCCCTCCTGTCGGCGCCGGACGGGGCGCTGTTGAACGGCGGAAGCGAAGTCCGGCCCGCGACCACGGGGGGGCCCGCGGAGGTCGCGCGAGCCGTCGCGCGGCGCGCCGCGCCGTTCGCCGCGGTCGGGCACCGGTTCGTGCACGGCGGCTCGCGACTGCAACGGACCGTGCGCCTCGACGCCGCGGAAACGGAGGCGCCGGGTCTTCCCCACCTCGCGGTCTTCGACACCACCTTCCACCAGTCCCTGCCCGCGGCCGCCGCCACGTATGCCGTGCCGTACGAGTGGACCGAGCGCTGGGGGCTGCGGCGCCGCGGCTTCCACGGACTCAGCGTCTCCTGGGCTGCGCGGCGGTCCCGCGCGATGCTGGGACGTCTCCCCGGCCGGCTCGTCGTGTGCCACCTCGGCAGCGGCTGTTCCGTCACCGCGGTGCGGAGCGGGTCGTCCGTGGACCCCACGATGGGCTTCCCTCCGCTCGAGGGGGTGGCGATG
>CAYHEI010000032.1:10342-13059 GCA_964355385.1 uncultured bacterium
GACGCGCTCGGGGGCCGTGGATCCCGGCCTGCTCCTCCACCTGCAACTCCAGTGCGGCCTCTCCGCCGCCGAACTGTTCGACGCGCTCTACACCCGATCGGGCCTGCTGGGCGTCTCCGGCGACGTGCGGAATGTGCAGGCGGCCGCTGACCGGGGACAGCCCCGGCCGGCGCTGGCCTACGAGCTCTTCATCCATTCGATCCGGCGGGCGATCGGCGGGATGGCCGCGGTCCTCGGCGGCGTGGACGCGCTCGTCTTCACCGGAGGGATCGGGGAACATGTCGCCCGCGTGCGGGCGGATGCGGTCGCCACGCTGGCGTTCGCGGGCGTCCAGCTCGACGACGGGGCGAATCGGAGCGCCGCCGGGGACGCGGACATCGCTCGCCACGGATCCGCCGCGCGGGTCCTCGTCATCGCGGCCCGGGAGGATCTCGTGATCCTCGACGAAGTCAGGGCCGCGCTCGCTCCCTGACCCGGGCCGCCGCGAGCGCTTCGCCCGCATGGTGCGAGCTGCGCGCGAACGGCGACGCCGTGACGTGCAGGAACCCCAAGCGCGCGGCCGCGTCCGCCCAGCGGTCGAACTCGGCGGGCGGAACCCAGCGCGCGACCGGTCGCTGGGCGAGCGTGGGTCGCAGATACTGTCCGATCGTGAGCAGGCGGCAGCCGGCGTCCGCGAGGTCGCGCAGCGCGTCCGTCACCTCGTCGTCGCGTTCCCCCAGCCCGAGCATCAGTCCGGACTTGACCAGCGTGCCGCTCCCCAGTTCGCCCGCGCGGCGCAGCACCGCAAGGGAGCGCCGGTACCGCGCCGCGGGGCGCACGTCCGGCGACAGCCGCTCGACGGTCTCGACGTTGTGGTTGAACACGTCGGGGCGGGCGGCGAGCACCGCGGCGAGGCAGGAGTCCTCCCCCCGGAAATCCGGCGTGAGCACCTCGACCGTCGCCTCCGGCAGGCGCGCGCGGACCGCCGCGATCGAGCGCGCGAACTGTCCCGCGCCCTGGTCCGGCAGGTCGTCGCGCGCGACCGAGGTGATGACCACGTGCGCGAGGCCCAGGGCGGCCGCGGCGGCCGCGAGCCGTGCGGGCTCGTCCGGGACCGCGGCGCGAGGCCGGCCCGTCGCGATCGCGCAGAAGCCGCACCGGCGGGAGCACACGTCCCCGAGGATCATGAACGTCGCCGTGCCGGCGGCCCAGCACTCGTGGCGATTGGGACAGCGGGCCTCCTCGCACACCGTGTGCAGGACCCGGTCGCGCATCAGGCCGTGGATGCGCCCGGTGCGCTCGGTGACCAACCGCGACTGTCGCAGCCAGGGCGCGGGGCGCAGGGCGCCCCCCGAAACGGTCAGGTCTTGGGCGCCTCGGCGGCCGCGCCGTCCTCCTCGTCCTTGAACGGGAGGGAGTAGCCCATGAACGACCAGGTGAAGATCGAGGCGATGCCGGTCAGGATCAGGATGCCCAGCAGCTCGATCGTCTCCGGGTTCATCTCGTGCGCGTTGCACTTCGCCGCGACGTTCATCGCCTTGGGGCCATCGGGGAGCTGGCGGACGACGCGGAGGCCCGTGTAGTAGAGATCCCAGGAGTGCGCGACCTCGCCCAGGAAGTAGTAGTGCGTCTCCTCCTCCTCGTTGCGCTCGTTCTTGCGCATCGGGTTGTTGATCCCGCCCGCCTTGAGGTACCCGCCCGCGACCAGCACCTGGTCGATGTAGGTCTTCTTGGTCTTGGGATCGGGCTCGGTCAGGTCCTCGACCAGCATGGCGTCGGGATGCGCGCGGTTGTGGTGCATGACGGCGCGGTTGAGCTTCATGATGTTGTTCCGGCAGATCCACTCGTCGGCCGGCCAGAGCAGCTTCTGCAGCGCGATCACCACCACCGTCACGATGACGAGGTTGGCCGCCAGCACCTTCCAGGTGATGCTCCAGTTCATGTCCTTCCGGGGCTTTTCGTCTTCCATTTCGACTCCTTTCGACCGGAGTTTAGGAACCAGCCAGAACCGACTCCCAGGATGATATCACAACGGCTTGTAGTAGTGGGTCCCCGACTTCACCTCCCCCATCCGCTTGAGCAAGTCCTTCAAGTGCGCCGGGTTGTGCGGCAAATCCACCTCGTTCGTGTTCACCACGAGCAGCGGCGAGGTCGTGAAATGAAAGAAGAAGTAATTATAGGCCCGCACCACCTCCTCGAGGTACTCCTTGCTGACCGCGCGTTCGTAGGGACGCCCCCGGTGCCGGACGCGTTCCAGCAGCACGTCCACCGACGCCTGCAAGTAGATGACCAAGTCGGGCTTGAGGATACGCTCGCTGAGGAGGCCGTGCATGCGCTCGTAGAGCTTCAGCTCTTCCTCGTCCAGCGTGAGATAGGCGAAGAGCCGGTCCTTCGCGAACAGGTAGTCCGCGACGGTCGTGCGGCGGAACAATTCCTGCTGCTGGAGCTCCTGTTGCTGGCGGTATCGCGAGAGAAGGAAGTAGAGCTGGGTCTGGAAGGCGTACAGGCGCATGTCCTTGTAGAAGCGGATCAGGAAAGGGTTCTCCTCGACCTCCTCGCGCACCAGGCGCGCGCTCAGCTCGCGCGCGAGCGCCTCGGAGGTCGTGGTCTTCCCCACGCCGATCGGTCCCTCGATCACGATGTAGCGCGGCGTCTCGCTCATAGTTTGAATCCGGCCTGGCGGCGATGGCACGGCCGGGACCGGCGGGGAAGCCCCCCGGGCCCGGCGGCGCGCCGGT
>CAYHEI010000033.1:0-13044 GCA_964355385.1 uncultured bacterium
GACTGGTTTTACTCGAAATACGCGGGCTCGAGCGCGACGGGCTTGGGCGGGGGTGTGGGCTCTTCCTGCTTGACTTCCTGCTTGGGCGGCTCCTTGACGGGCTCCGGTTCCACCTTCTTGACGGGCTGGTTCAGCGCGCAGCCCGCGATGGAGACGGCCAGCAGGGTCGCGAGCAGATAGCGCATACATACGATTATACTCTCGCCCGCACGGGCAAATCAACCGCCGCCGACCGGCTCGATGATCTCGATGGCGTCCCCCGCGGCCGGCCGGCGGCTCGCCAGCTCCGCGCGGGGGACCACGGTTCCGTTGACCGCGACCGCGACGCGCCCGGGGTCCGTGCCCGTCTCCCGTACCAGCTCGAGGAGGGTCGCGCCGGACGCGGCCTCCCGGGGCTCGCCGTTGACGGTGACGCGCATCGGCTTCAGCGGCCGAGCCCGAGCCCGAGCCCGAGCCCGATCACGATCGTGTCTTTCCGCACCCGATTCCCATGATACGCTTGAGAAAGATGAGAATTCCGCGGGCGGGAGCCTGCTTCGTCCTGTGCCTGGCCGCCGCGGCGGCGCGGGCCGGCGTCGTGGAGCAGGGACTCGCGCTGGAGAAACAGGAGCGCTGGGCGGACGCCCGCGCGCTGTACGAATCCCGTCTGCGCGACGCCCCCGCCGACGCCGTCGCCGCGCTGCGCCTGGTCCATGTTCTCGTCTCCCTCGGCGCGACCGCGGAGGCCGAATCGCGCCTCGCGGACGCGCCGGGGGACGCGCCGTGGTTCAACGAGCGAGGGCGGCTGCGGTTCTCGCAGGGCCGCTTTGCCGAGGCGGTCAAGGCGTTCGCCGCGTCCGCGGAGAAGGATCCGGGCTTCGTGGACGCCGCCCACAACCTGGGTGTCGCGCAATCCTCGGTGGGCGATTCGGACGGCGCGCGCGCGACGTTCGGCCGGGTGCTGGCCGCCCATCCCGATTTTCTCCGGAGCTGGAACGCGCTCGCGGCGATGGAGGCCCGGCTCGGGCGCTACGACGACGCGCTCAAGGCGCTGGACCGGGCGCGCGCGATCGGCCCCCGCGACTACGAGACGCTCACCAACTTCGGCTTCGTGTACGGGGAAATGGACCGCCTGACGGAGTCGGCGGAGGAGTTCCGGAAGGCGTGCGAGTCCAAGCCGGCGAGCGCCGAGGCTCGGAACAACCTCGGTCGCGCCTTGCTGCGGCTCAAGCGGCCGGACGAGGCCGAGGCGGCGCTCCAGGAGGCGCGCCGATTGGACCCGAAACTGGCCACGCCGATCTTCAACCTCGGCTTGATCGAGGAGGAGCGCAAGCACCTCGCCGCGGCCGAGGCGCGGTACCGCGAGGCGCTCGCCGCCGATCCCGGGCTGGCGGAGGGGTGGTTCCGGCTCGGCAACCTCGCGTTGGCGCGCTCCCAGGAGCCGGGCCATGAGAGCGACACCGCCTGGTCCGAGTCCGGCGTGCGGCAGGCGGTGGAGTCGTACGGGCGCGCGGTGGCGGTGAACCCGGTGTACAACGAGGCGCGGTACAACCTCGCGCTCACGCTGATGCAGCTCCGCCGGCTGGACGAGGCGGCGAAACACGTGCGGATCCTGATCGCGAACGATCCGAAGTCTCCCGGCGGCCAGTTCCTGCTCGGCACGGTCGAGGCCCAGCGCGGTCGCGCGGAGGCGGCCGAGAAGGCGTATCGGACGGCGCTGAAGCTCGATCCGAAACACCTGGAGTGCCGCCTGCGGCTGGCGAGCCTGCAGTTCCAGACGGGGAAGGCGGCCGCGGCCGCGGCGTCGTACCGGGAGGTCCTGAAGCAGGACGAGTCGAACGTGGAAGCCCATTACCTGCTCGGACTCGTGCTCTTCCGGCAGGGCGAGCTGATCCCCGCGCGCAAGGAGTTGGAACGCACGCTGGAGTTGAAGCCGGACCATTTGGACGCCATGAACAACGCCGCGAACATCTGTCTGCGCATGCGCAACATCAAGGACGCGTCGGCGTTCGTGGGGCGCGCCGTGGACGCCGATCCCGCGTATCTCCCGATCTTCCGGACCGCCGAGCTGGTCTACGCGCAGTCCGGCGGCGTCGAGGTCACGGGAAGCCCGAGAGCCGTCGGCATCCTCACGCACTACCTGGTCGGATTCCGGAACTTCGCACGCGATCCCGCGGCTTCCGAGAAGGCGTTCCGCGCCATCATCGCGGCCGAGCCGCGCTGTGCGGCGGGCCGGCTCAAGCTCGGCGTGCTCCTTGTGATCACCAAGCGCGAGCGGGAGGGCATCGCCGAGCTGGAAGAGGCGCGCAAGCTCGTGCCGGCCGACTCGGAGATCGCGTACGCGATCGCGACCGGCTACTACGGCCTGGGCGAGAAGGATCCGCGGGGCGAGAAGTCCCCGTGGTACGAGGAAGCCGCGGGCGCTTACCGGCGCGCCGTCGAAATCTCTCCACAGTACGCCGAGGCCTGGTGGGGTCTCGGCAGCGCGCTGTACAAGATGGGCCGGTTCAAGGAGGCGCGCGCCCAGCTGGAGGCCTGCCTCAAGCTGAACCCGTTCTTCGCGGAGGCGTACAACACGCTGGGCAGCGTGGCGGCGCGTCAGGCCGCGGTCGCGCCGGACGCCTCGAGGCGCGCTTCCCTGCTGGCGGAGGCCGAGCGCGCCTTCACGCAGGCCCTGCGCGCCAACCCCAATTCCGAAACCGCGCACTACAACCTCGGCACGGTCTTTCACGAAGGGAAGAAGTACAAGGAAGCGCTCGAGGAATACGAGGCCGCGCTGCGGCTCAATCCGAAGATGGGGCTGGCGTTGTACCGCCTGTCCCGGCTCTACGCCGACCGGAAGGCGTGGTTCGACCGGGGGCGGGCGGAGGAGACCTTCACGAAACTGCTCGCGCTCGAACCCGGGAATTGCGAGTTCCAGTACGATTTCGGAGCCTTCTACTTCAACTCGCGCCAGTACGACAAGGCGAAGGTGCAGTGGACCAAGACGCTGAGCCTGTGCCCCGACGCCCAGAACGCCAAGGACGGCCTGACCCGGCTGGCGGAGCGCGGCTACTGATGCCCGCGGAGCCGTCCCTCACCGCCGCGGAGCGCATGGTCCTCTCCCTCGCCCGCCGCGAGGGCTGGCCGCACGCCCTGCTCACGCCGGAGCTGAAGCCGCTGGGGGGCAAGGCCGCGCGCGCGCGGTGGATGCACGTTTCGAAGCAGCTCAAGCGGGTGGGGCGGGAGCGCATGCTGGCCCTGTGCTGGCCGAAGGGCACGACCGGCGCGGTGATCCGCCTGGCGGGCGGTGGCTGGCTCTTGCTGGGCCTCTTCAAGAAGGGCGGCAAAGGCCCCTCCCCCGCGCATTTGAAGCTCCTCGGGGAGCTGGTCCGGGAGCACGCCCGGACCGCCGAAGCGCTGGCCCTCAAGACCAGGACGCTGCAGGCGGTCCTGCACCTGGGGCACGCGCTCTCGTCCATCAAGGACCTGAAACAGCTTGTGGCCTCTCAGATGGTTCCGGAGCTGGTCCAGCTCCTGCATGCGGACCGCGGCAGCGTCTTCCTGATCGACCAGGACAAGCAGGAGCTGTATTCGGTGGTCGCGTTGGGCGCCGAGATCAAGGAAATCCGGATGCCGATCGACCGCGGACTCGCGGGGTTCGTGGCCCGGACGGGCGAGGTGCTCAACATTCCGGACGCGCACCGGGACGCGCGGTTCAACCCCGAGTTCGACCGCAAGACCGGCTACCACACGCGCAGCGTCCTGGCGGTACCCATGCTCGATCCCCAGCGCCGGCGGATCGGCGTCGTGCAGGTCATCAACAAGAAGGGGGCGGACGTGTTTTCCGGCGAGGACGAGGAGCTGCTGGACGCGTTCGCCTCGGAAGCCGCGGTGGCGATCATCAACGTCAAGCTCGTGGAGGAACAGCGCCAGCTCTTCGACAGCTTCATCACCACGATGGCTTCCGCCCTCGACGCCCGAGACCGGATGACCGCGGGCCATACGCATCGTGTGACGGAGTACTCGATGGGCATCGGCCGCGTGCTGGGGATGAGCCGGCAGCAGATCGAGCGGATCAGGATGGCGGGCATGCTCCACGACATGGGGAAGATCGGGACTCCCGACGCGGTGCTCAAGAAGCCGGGCGGCCTCACCAAGGAGGAGTTCGAAATCATCAAGCAGCACGCGGCCTACACCCGGACGATCGTCCGCAACCTCAAGCTCCCGCCGGAGTTGCGCGGCCTCGCGGAGGAGGCGGCGGGGCACCACGAGCGGATGGACGGCTCGGGCTACCCCGACGGCCTCCTCGGCGAGAACATCCCGCTCGTGGCGCGCCTGATGGCGGTCGCCGACGTCTTCGACGCGATCACCTCCAAGCGCCATTATCGGGAAGCCATGCCGATCGACGAGGCGCTGGGTATCATCAAGAACGGCCGGGGGAACCATTTTGACCCCGTGTGCGTGGACGCCTTCCTGCGCTACTTCGAGCTGGAGCTGCGGGTACGCTTCAAGGATGGGGATGGCCCGCCCGGCGCCGCGCCGGACGTGGTCCAATAGCAGGATGAAAGCGATCGCCTTGCTGTCCGGGGGGCTCGACTCGTGCCTCGCGGTCCAGGTGATTCAGGCACAGGGCGTCGAGGTCGAAGCTTTCAACTTCCAGACCGCGTTGTGCGCGACGGGGTCCAAGGGCGCCTCGTGCGGCGACGCGACGAGGATCGCCGCCGCCCAGGGGTTCAACCTGCGCGTGATCCACATCGGGCAGGAGTACCTGGACATGGTGTCCCGCCCCAAGCACGGCTGGGGGAAGAACATGAACCCGTGCATCGACTGCCGCATCCTCATGCTGCGCAAGGCGCGGCAGCACCTGGACGACGTCAAGGCGAGCTTCATCATCACGGGCGAGGTGTTGGGGCAGCGGCCGATGTCGCAGCACTGGCGCGCCATGAAGACCGTGGAGCACGAGTCCGGGTTGGAAGGACTCCTGCTGCGGCCGCTCTCGGCGCGGCTCTTGCCGCCGACGATCCCGGAGATCAAGGGCTGGGTGGACCGCGACCGGCTCCCTGCCATCGAGGGCCGGCAGCGCAAGGAACAGTTCGCGATGGCCAAGGCCTTCGGCCTGGTCGACCCGCCCACGCCCGCGTCCGGCTGCCTGTTGACGGACCCCGCGTATTCCGACCGGCTGCGGGATGTCCTGCGGCACAGCTCGACCGGACGGCTCACGGTCCATCTCGCGCAAGTCATCAAGTACGGCCGGTTCTTCCGGTTCACGCCGGTCGCGTTCGTGGTGGTGGGGCGCAACGAGGACGACAACTTCAATCTCGAGGGGCTCCAAACGGAATCGGAATGGAGCTTCAAACCCGTGAACTGCGTGGGGCCGGTGGCGCTCGGGGTGGGGGAGTTGGACGGCGAGCTGCGGCGCAAGACGGCCTCGATCCTGGCGCGGTACGCCGACCGGCCCGCCGACGGGCAGGTGCTGGTCGCCGCCCGGCAGGGCCCGGAAGGCCGCGACGAGATGATCCTCACCGGCGCGCTGGAGCCGGAGCGGGCGGGCGCCGCGCGAATCTGAGCGGGCCTTCGGCCCGCGAGCCTGAGATATAGTAAGACCAGCCATGATCCCGGAACTTGAAGCCCAAGCCGCCCGTTTGCGCGCCGCGATCCTCCCGTATGGAAGCGTCCTCGTCGCGTATTCGGGCGGCGTGGATTCCGCCCTGGTGCTCAAGGCCGCGGTGGACGCGCTGGGGCCGCGGGCGCTCGGGGTGATCGGCGTGTCGCCCAGCCTCTCCCCGGAGGATCTCGACGCGGCGCGGTCTTGCGCCCGCGCGATGGGGGCCGCGCTGCGGGAGCTTCGGACCGCCGAGTTCGAGGACGAACGCTACGCCGCCAACGCGCCCGACCGGTGCTACTTCTGCAAGAGCGAGCTGTACGGCAGGCTGGCGGCGCTGGCGGCGGCGGAGGGGTTCGCGGTGGTGGCCGACGGCTTCCACTTGGACGATCTCGGGGACGTCCGCCCCGGCCAACGGGCGGGGGGAGAGCGGGGCGTGCGCAGCCCGCTGAAGGACGCGGGATTCCGCAAGGCGGACGTCCGGGCGCTGGCGCGCGCGCTCGGCATTCCCGCCTGGGACCGTCCCGCCGCGCCCTGTCTGTCCTCGCGCGTGGCATACGGCATCCGGGTCACGCCCGAGCTCGCCCGCACCGTGGCCGAGGCGGAGCGGCGCGTGCGGGGGATCGTCGCCGGGCTCACCGCGCTGCGGGTCCGCCATCTCGGGGCCGAGGCCCGGGTGGAGGTCGAGCCGGAGCGGCTGAACGAGGCGGTGGCCGCCGAGGACCGGCTGCGCGCTGCCCTGGGCGATCTCGGCTATGCCCGCGTCACCGTGGCCGGTTATCGACGCGGCGCCTTGTTGCCTCAGACCGTGTCATGACCGCCGCTCCGCACTTCATCTATATGGACCACGCGGCGACGACGCCGGTCCTGCCGGAGGTGGCCGACATGGTGCGGGCGGTGACGCTCGAGCACTGGGGCAACGCCTCGAGCGTGCACGGCTTCGGGCAGCAGGCCCGCAAGCTGGTCGAGGAGGCCCGGGTCAAGGTCGCGGCGCTGATCGGCGCGCGCCCCGAGGAAATCGTGTTCACGAGCGGGGCCTCGGAATCGAACAACACCGTGATCAAGGGGGCGGCGGAGGCCCTGAAGGCGCACGGGGAGCGAATCGTGATCACCGCGATCGAGCACCCCTGCGTCATGGAAGCGGCGCGCACGATGGGCAAGCGCGGCTGGCACGTCACCCACGTCAAGGTGGACGGGCGCGCGACCGTGGATCTCGACCATCTGCGCAGGTCGTTCGCGGAGAAGACCGCGTTGGTCTCGGTCATGCTGGCCAACAACGAGGTGGGGACGATCGAGCCCGTGGCGGAGGCCGCCCGGCTCGCGAAGGAGCGGGGGGCCGCGGTCCACACGGACGCGACGCAGGCGGTCGGGCGCATCCCCGTGGACGTGAACGCGCTCGGCGTGGACTACCTCTCGCTCTCGGCGCACAAGTTCCACGGCCCCAAGGGCGTGGGCGCGCTCTTTGTCCGGCGGGGCGCCCGGCTCACGCCGCTCCTGCACGGCGGCGAACAGGAGGCGGGGAAGCGGTCCGGCACGCTCAACGTCCCGGGCATCGCGGGGCTGGGCGTCGCGGCGGAGCTGGCACGCCGGGACCTCGATGCCCGGGCGACCGCGGTGCGCGCGCTGCGCGACCGGCTGGAGGCGGGCATCACAGCGCGGATTCCGCATTGCCTCCTTAACGGGCACCCCGTCGAGCGCCTGCCCAACCACCTGAACATGAGCTTCGAGTTCGTCGAGGGGGAGGCCATGCTGCTGAGCCTGGACATGCACGGGGTGGTTTGCTCGACGGGATCGGCGTGCAGCGCGGGCTCGCTGGACCCGTCGCACGTGCTGGTGGCGATGGGCTGCGCCCCGGCGCGGGCCCATTCCTCGCTCCGCTTCTCCCTCGGCCTCGCCAACACGGCGGCGGACGTGGACACGGTGATCGAGATCCTGGCGGGCGTGGTGCAGCGGCTCCGGCGCATGTCCCCCACCTACGCCGACTTCCAGCGCAAGCGCGGGATGGAGGCCGCCGGTGCCGGCGTATAGCGAGATCCTGCTCGACCACTTCCACCACCCCCGCAACCACGGGGAGCTGGCGGGGGCGAACGCGGTGGGGGATTCGTCGAACGACTCCTGCGGCGACCTCATGCGGCTGTTTCTGCGCATCGAGGGGGACACGATCAAGGAAGCGACGTTCATGACGCTGGGCTGCGCCGCCGCGATCGCGACGGGGAGCATCCTGACCGAGATGATCGTCGGCCGGCCGGTCGCCGCAGCCCTGGCGATCACCAACGAGCAGGTGGCGACCGCGCTCGGCGGGATGCCGCCGGGCAAGGTGCACTGCTCGGTCCTGGCCGAACAGGCCCTGCGCTCCGCCGTGAATGCTTTCGAGCGACGAGCAAAGGTCGGCCGCAATCTGAAGAAGCGACCATAGGAAGATGAAACTCGTCGCGGCCATGAGCGGCGGGGTGGACTCCGCCGTCGCGGCCGCCCTCCTCCGGGAGGAGGGGCACGAGGTGCTGGGCGTGACCCTGCGCGTCATGCCGTGCGCGGAGGACGGGAGCGAGGCGCCCGAGCTGCTCACGGGACAGCGCTGCTGCACCGCCCGGGACGTGGACGACGCCCGCGCCGCGGCGGCGGCGCTTGGGATTCCCCACTACGTCTTCAACGTCAAGGAGGACTTTCGGGCGAAGGTGCTCCAGCCCTTTCTGCGCGCCTACGAGTCCGGCCGCACGCCGGTCCCCTGCGCGCCGTGCAATCACGAGGTCAAGTTCGGGGTCCTGCTGGACAGGGCGCTGGCGCTGGGCTGCGAGGCTGTCGCTACGGGTCATTACGCCCGGGTGGACTTGAGCGGCGCCGCTCCCCGGCTGCTCAAGGCCGTGGATGCGGCGCGGGACCAGACGTACTTTCTCGCCGGGATGTCGCCCCCCCAGCTCGCCCGCGTGCGCTTCCCCTTGGGCGGCATGACGAAGCCCGAGGTCCGGGCGCAGGCCAAGGCGTTGGGGCTCCTCGTCGCGGACAAGCCCGACAGCCAGGAGATCTGTTTCATCCCCGACGGCGACACCCGGGGCTTCCTCGACCGGCATCTCGGTGCCCGCCCGGGCCGCATCGTCGACTTGGAGGGGCGGGTCCTGGGCGAGCATACGGGCGTGCACCGGTTCACCATCGGCCAGCGCCGGGGCTTGGGGCTCCCGGAGGCCGGGTCGCTGCGCGTCGTCGCGCTGGACGCGGACACCAACACCGTGGTTGTGGGCCCCGAGGAGGCGTTGTATTCCTCCTCATGTGAGGTCGGGCCGCTGAACCGCATCGCCCCGGACTGGCCGGAGGAGGTGGAGGTGCGCCTGCGCTCCCGCCATCCCGGCGTCGCCGCCCGGGTGACGCCGCTGCCCGGCGGCGGCGCCCGCGTCGCGTTCGCGTCCCCCCAGCGCGCCGTCACTCCCGGCCAGCTCGCGGTGTTCTCCTCCGGCGACGAGGTCCTGGGAGGGGCAACGATTCTGGCGGCCGTACGTTCGCCGGGATTGACACGCGGCCTCCTTGTGGTCACAATGACTACATGAAGGCGACACGCATGATCGGATCGCGGGAACTCAAGACCCGGCTCGGGACGTACCTGCGGCGGGTGCGGGAGGGCGAAACGTTGGTGATCAGCGACCGGGGTCGGCCGGTGGCGGAGCTCCGGCCCATGGTGAAACCGGCAAGCAGCCTGGAGGCGAGACTGCAACAACTCGCCGCCCAGGGCGTCATCACGCTCGGGAGCGGCAGGCCGCTCCGGCCCTTCAAACCCCTTCGGATCAAGGGACCGCCGCTGAGTCAGACGGTGATGGAGGATCGCGAGGACCGGTTCTAATTCCTCTTCGGTACTTCGATACGAGCGCGCTGGCCAAGCGATACATGGCCGAGTCCGATAGCGACACGGTACGCGCACTCCTGATCTCGGGAAGGCCGGCGACAAGCCGGTGGACGGGCCTGGAGTTGCGGTCGGCGCTGGTTCGTCGCCTGCGCGAAGGCCACCTGACCGAGGCCGATCTGCTGCGCGGCCTGGACAAGCTGAGTCGTGACATGCAGGACGTCGAATTGGTCGACGTCACCTCCGACGTGCTTGACCGGGCCGGCGGCCTCTTGGTCGCGCATCGTCTGCGCTCCGGGGATGCGGTTCAGTTGGCGTCTTGCCTCGTCTTTGGGAATCGTTTGGGTCAACCGGTCGAGTTCGTGTGCTTTGACCAGCGGCTGAACGCCGCGGCGAAGGCCGAGGGGTGCCCTCTCGTCCTCGCGGGGGTATAATCCAAGACCTGAAATGAAACGGCGCACGTCGTGGACGGTCCAGAAGCGGAACGGGGTGTGGTGGCTGGTGGACCCTCGTGGCCGGCGGATGGTGTACACCTCCGTCCAGTGCGTGGGGCCCAAGCACGGCAGTCGGGTCAAGGGCGCGCCGGCGTACGACGGGATCGCGGCGAGCGGGAGCCTGCCCGCGTGGGTCGAGAACACCGAACGGCGGCTGAAGGCGTGGGGGATGAAGGGGCTCGGCGCGTGGAACCACCAGCTCTGGCGCTGGCGCGACGTGCCCTACACCGAGGGCCTCAACATCTGGAAGTCGCTTTGGGCGAAGGGCAAACTCAAGTCGGTGTTCGATCCCGACTGGGAACAGTCCGTCGAGAAGCACGTCGCGCCCCAGATCCGGGCGCTGCGCGAGGCGCCCTCCCTCGTGGGCTGGTTCCTCGACAACGAGATTCCCTGGAACCTGGGCTTCCTCGACCGTTATTTCGAGCTGCCCAACGGCGATCCGGGACGCGCGGCGGCGCTCGCGTTCCTCCGCCGCCGCCACGGAACGATCGGCCGGCTGAACCGCGCGTGGGGGACGAAACTCTCGAGCTTCGCGGCGCTCGCGCGCTGCCGCAAGATTCCCGCCGGGCCCGACGCGACGCGCCAGGACCGGCTGGTCTTCCTGGGGTTCGTCGCCCGGCGGTTCTTCAAGACGACGTGCGCGATCGTCCGCGGGCTCGATCCGGACCGGCTGATCCTGGGCGTGCGCTACGCGGGATTTCCCCTGGCGCCCGTCGTCGCGGCGCAGCGGGGTTGCACCGACGTCGTCTCGATGAACTTCTACATTCAGGAAGGTGAGTTTCCGGCGGAGAAGGCCGAGGACGCCCATCGGCTCGCGGGCGGCCAGCCGGTGTGGATCACGGAGTTCTCCTGGCACGCGCCCTATGACAATCGGAGTGGCGACCGCAACACGATCGGGTTCGGCTCGCGCGTCCGCTTCCAGAAGTCGCGGGGCCTGGCGTACGAGCGCTTCGTCAAGGGCGGCGCGCGGCTGCCCTTCATGATCGGGTTCGACTGGTTCCAGTGGTGCGACGAGTCGCCTCAGGGACGGAGTGACGGCGAGGACGTGAACTTCGGGCTGGTGGACATCGAGGACCGGCCGTACGCGGAGCTCGTCGGGCGGATCGCGCGGACCAACCGGGTCTTGGAGAAGCTGCACGCGGCGTCGCGGGGACGGCGGGCGGCGCGGGCGGAAGTCCGCGCGCTCCCCCGGCTGGACGTGTCGCGCACCGGCGCGGCGCTCGCGCCGCTTCGGTTCCGGCCCGGCCCGGACCCCAAGCCGGCTCGGGTCCCGGCCGCGGCCTGGGTGGCCTGGAGCCCGGAGGCGCTGTTCGTGGCGGTGGACGTGCGGGACGCCGTGCGGACGGTGGACCTCGTGAAGACCAAGCGGTCCATCGAGTGGTTCTGGATGACGGACGTGGTCGAGCTGCTGATGCGGGCGGGCGAGGCCGGGCCGGAGGCGTTGGACGCGGCGGCGGTGAAGGCGTTCGCGGTGCCGGACGGCGCTGGGCGGGGCCGGCCCTTCTTGGGCGCGTGGCGGAACCACAAGAAGACCTTCGCCGGGGCGGCCGGTTTCCGGGCCGTGCAGACCGGGATTCCGGGCGGGTACCGGATGAAATTCCGGATCCCCGCCCGGCTGCTCCAGCCGGGGCCGTTGCGCGCCGGCCAAACGCTCCGGTTCAACCTCCTGGTGGACGACTGCGAGAAGGTCCAAGAATCCTGCTGGAGCGCCCACCAGGGAGACTGGACGACCGAACGCCCCGCCACGTGGGGAATCTTGCGCCTTCGGCTATAATGGCCCTCCACTGTCCATGAATATTCTTGCGGCACACTACGGCAGTTACCCCCGGATCGGGGACGCGCAGGAGCAGCAGCGGCTCCGGCAGGCGTACGAGTCCGCCCAGCGCGGGGAGATCAAGGACAAGGATCTCCTGCGCGCCCAGCAGGAGGCGGTCCGCGCGGCGCTGGACGAGCAGACCAAGGCCGGGCTCGACGTCGTCTCGGACGGGATGATCCGGTGGTACGACACGGTCTCGCACATCATGGGCCAGCTCAAGGGCGTCTCGATCAACGGCCTGTTGCGGTACTTCGACACGAACACGTACTTCCGGCAGCCGCACGTCACGGGCGCGCTTGCCGCGAAAGGGCCGCTGCTCGCGGAGGACCTCAAGTGGGCGCGCGCCGTCAGCTCGAAGCCCGTCATCGCGTACCTCCCCGGCCCGCTCACGCTCGCCAACCTTTCCCTCATCAAGGGCGCGTCCTATGCCGACACGGGGCAGCTGATGAACGCGCTCGTGCCGATTCTCGCCGACGAGGTCGAACGGCTGGCGCAGGCGGGGGCGGATGCGATCGTGGTCGATGAGCCGTACCTGCTGCGCAAGCCCGCCGGCTTCTCCGAGCTGGCGGACGCGCTCGAGGTGCTCGCCGCGCGCAAGGGCGCGATCCGCATGTGGCTCTTCCCGTCGTTCGGGAACGCCGCGCCGCTCTACGACAAGCTGCAGCGGCTGACCGTGGACGGACTCATCCTCGACTTCACCTACGGCAAGGAGCTGGGGGACGTGGTGGCGTCCGCGGGGAGCCAGCTGCTGCTCGGGCTGGGGCTCGTGGACGCGCGGAACACCAAGCTCGAGTCGCCCGCGCGCGTGGCCAAGGAAGCCGCGCGCCTGCTCAAGAAGGCGCGCGGCGGCCTGGCCGGTCTCGTGCCCTCGAACGGCCTCGAGTACCTGCCCCGGACCCGCGCGGCCGAGAAGCTCGCGGTGCTCGCGAAGGCGCGCGATCTCCTCAATGGAACGTCCCGGAGCGGACGGAGGCCGGTCAAGGCGAAGCGCGCCGCACCGAAACGGCGCGCCGCAAAGGCCGGCCGCAAGCCGGCGCGCGGCCGGGGAAAGCGCTAGCCGTGTCCCGCAAGCATCTCGAAGAAGTCGGCGTCCGCGTCCCGCTGCTGCCCACGACGACCGTGGGGAGTTTCCCGAAGCCGCCGGAGCTGCTCGCGGCCCGCGCGCAGGCGCGCCGGAGCGAGATCAGCGCCGAGGCGCTCGACGAGAAGGCGCGCGAGGCGACCGCCTTCTGGATCAAGAAGCAGGAGGAGCTCGGGCTCGACATCCTCGTGGACGGCGAGCAGTACCGGGGCGACATGGTGGCCTACTTCGCCGAGCACTTCAAGGGCTTCAAGGAAGGCG
>CAYHEI010000034.1:0-12877 GCA_964355385.1 uncultured bacterium
CGTGCCACCAGCACCGGCCCCACGAGGTCCTGCTGGAGCGCGGCCTTCGGCTTGTCCGCCAGCCGCTTGCCCGCGTCACGAAAGAGGGCGGACAGCGCGTCGAATGCGGGCCTGGGGTCTTCCCGCCACTCGGCGCGTTCACGGAGGCGCTCCAGAAGGTAGTGGTCGGCAAAGAGCGCCCGGTTGTTGAAGTCATCCTCCGACCACTCCGCCATGGCGTATGCCGACTCGATCTTCTCGTACTGCGCGACCATCTCGGAGGAGGTCCACGTGAGCCGCCGCAGGACGCGCAACGCCACCCGGGATGGCCCGTGCCGCTCAACGACCACGACGCGCGGGCGCAGGTGCATCCGGGGCGCTCCGGGAACGGCACCTCCGGAGGACGGCTCGTTGTACCGGTGAAAGTGGACGACTTCCAGCGTTTCCCAGTCGTCGGTCAGGACGCAGAGAAAATAGGCGCCGCGGTTCTTGAACGCCTGCGCGAGCCCCTTGCGGAACTCTGCCGTGACGCTCGCAAGGTGGAAGAGGTAGACCTGGTACTTGCCGTCCGCCTCCTGCGCGACGAGCTCCACCGACTTGAGGTTCTTCTTGAGCGGATCCGCGGTCAGACCGAGCGCCTCGGCGGTCTGGGGGATGCGCGCGTCCGTGCGCCAGCCCAGGTTGGCGAAGAACGCCCCCACCGCGTCGGGAGAGCCGAGCGCCGCGACGTCAGCGGAGGAGACTTCTACGTCGCGGGGGAGCAGGACGCCTCCCTCTCGGTCACAAGTTCGTCCGGAAGGCGGGCTGGCCGGGACGGCCGAGGCTCTGGCCTTCGGTCTGGACGTTCTCGGGGGCACGGTAGCCGACCCGCACCAGCCGCCGGTTCTTCTTCGTCGTGTTGATGCAGAAGCACACGACGTCGCCCCGCTTGGCCGGGACCGCCACCGCGTCCGCGAGCTTGTACCGCTCCGTGGACAAATGTGGCGTGCAGGGGCCTTCGGGCGTCTGGGTGATGTGCTCCAGCGCTCCGCCCTTGTGGGAGCCGTCCAAGAAGCGAATTTCGCCGTTCTCGTGCCGGGTGTCGTCCAGGTGCACGAGCACGTCCACGTAGCGGCCGTTGGCATGCTTGTAGAAGGCCCAGTCCTGGTGCAGGGGGAAGGGATGCCCCGTCTCCGGCGGCTTCACGTGCATCGTCGAGTGGTGCAGCTCGACGTTCGGCGCCAGCAGGTCGCTCATGGCCCCGACCAGCTTCGGGTTCGTCACCGCCCGCATCCAGGGCAGGGAGTAGGAGTGCAGGTCGTGCATCGCCGTCAGCTTGGACTTGGCTTCGGTCGCGTCGTCCATGTACACCTTTCGCCAGGGGCCCGACCAGCCCGGGCTGGTGTCGGCCCACACCGAGATCAGCGAATCGAGGTGATCCGCCAGCTCGCCGGCTTCCGCCGGGGTGAACACCTCCGGAATCCGCAGCCAGCCGTGCTCATGGTAATGCGCCACCTGCTCACGGGTGAGCGCCGCCGTCGGAGCAGCCGTCACGGGGGGCATAGCGGGATTGTACCCCCTGCGCCAGGGCCTCGGCGGCGCTCGGCCCTGAGCGACGCGAAGGGCCAGGAGCGGGGATAATGGCAGGCGTGATCTCCCGGGGGCTCCTGGCGGCCGCGTGGTTCCTGACCGCGGGGATCGCGTGCGCCGAGGCCCCCTGGCAGGTCCTCCACCCCACGGCGTCGCAACGGGCGCTCAGGAATCCCGACTCCGGGCTGGCGTTCATGCCCGGCCTCCAACCCGTCACGGACATCCCCGGCTGGGTCCTCGGCGCGTGCTCCATCGCCTACTTCCGGCTGAACTGGTCCGACGTCGTGGACGCGGCCGGAAAGCCGAACTTCGCGGAGCTCGACCGGAAGTACTTCGCGGGCTACCGCGCGAAGGGGCTGCGCCTGTCCTTCCGGATCATGGCGGCCAACCCGCATGCCACGGTCGAGTACGTCACCCCCAAGGCGGTCTTCGCGCGGGGCGTTCCGGCGGTGGAGCACCGGTCGGTGGAAGGCAAGACCCAGCGCGATCCCGTGTTCTGGGATGACCGTTTCATCGCGGCGTACAACGAGCTGACGCGCGCGCTGGGGCAGTACCTCGACGGGCAGCCCTGGGCGGGGCCGGTGGACCTGGGCGGCATGGGGGACTGGGGCGAGATGCACCTGGAACGCTGGACCGCGCGCCAGCTCGCGGAGACCGGGTACACCCCCGAGCGGTACCTCCGCACGGTCACCGCGATGATGGACGGGATGGACCGGGCGCTGCCCCGGACGACCAAGGCGTTTTGCGTGGCCCCCATCCTGATGCCCGACCCCGGCCCGCTCTTCGCCCAGCTCGTGGACCGCGCGACCCGGCGCGGTTGGTGGTTGCGCAGCGACGGCTGCTCGACGTCCGGCCCGCCCCCCTACGTCGTTCCGTACGTCGAACGGCACTGGACGCGCACGGGGGTGATCTGCGAACCCAACGGCGCGATCAACAACAGCGGGAGCACCGGCGACGACTCCGCGCGGGCGTGGCTGGATGCGAACCTCAAGGCGCACGCGAGCATCCTGAACCTGATGGGTCTGTGGGACTTGAAGCGGCTCACCGTGGACGAGATCCGCGAGTGCGAACTGGCGGCGGTGCGGGCCGGACCGCGATTCGTCGTCGAGGAAGCCGTCCTGCCGCAAGCACTCGCGCGCGCGGCGGACGGCCGCGCGTGGCTGGCGGGCTCCCTCACGCTCGCGCAGCGGGGGTCGGCGCCCTTTCACGGGACGGCGCTCGTCCGCGTGGAGCTCGCGGGCGGGAGCGGTGAACCGTTCCGCTCGCTCGCGCTGCCCGAGCCGCCGCTCGCGCAACTGCTTCCGGGTCAGACGCAGGTGCTGCCCATCTTCATGGAGCTCCCGTCGGCCCTCAACGCTCCCTTGCGTGTCCGCGTTGCGCTGGCCGACCATGACCGTGGGCCGCTGCAGCTCGGAAACGACCCGGCGGACGCCGACGGCTGGCTGCCTCTGGGCACGGTCTCGTCCGACGAAGGCCGATCGCTGTCGCCACTCTTCGATCTCGCGACGGGTCGCCTCGGCGCCGCCGCAGGCGTTTCGACGACGCGCAGCGGCGAAGCGTTGCGGCTCTCGGGAACAGCCACGGGCTGGAGTTACGCCTTCGCCGCTTCCGATACGAAGGTGGACCCGAAGCGCCTCTACGTCATGCGCGTCCGCGTCCGCGCGCGTCCGGGGAAGCTCCCCGGCAGCGCCCTCTCCTTCAAGTTCGGAATCAACGACGCCAAGGGCGCCTGGACGGGGAACATCAATACACCCAAGTACGACTTCGCCGCGCCGGACACCTGGCAGGAGCTGACCGCGATCTACCGCCCGCGCCCCGGGGATGGCACGCTCATGCTTGCGGCCGAGAAGGGGCGCACCGCGCCTTCCGACGTGGACGCCGAAATTGCCGCATGGACGGTCCACGCCGTCCCCGCCCCTTGACCGCGGGCGCGGTGGCGCTCGTGGCGCTCGCAGCGCGGGGGATCGCCGGAAACCCGTTGGACGACCCGAGCTTCTTCCCGCTCGCGGTCTGGGTCCAGGAGCCCGCGAACGCGCCGCGATACCGGGCCGCCGGGATCAACTGCTACGTCGGCCTCTGGAAGGGACCCACGGAGGAGCAGCTCGCGAAGCTCAAGGCCGCCGGAATGCCGGTCGTCTGCGAGCAGAACGAGGTCGGGCTCGCGCACCTCAAAGACCCGACGATCATCGGCTGGATGCACGGCGACGAGCCGGACAACGCGCAGTCGCTGGGCGAGGGGAAGGGATGGGGGACCCCGGTCCCGGCCCGCGAGATCGTCGCCGACTTCCGGAAGATCAAAGCGGCCGACCCGGCCCGACCCGTGCTGCTCAACCTCGGCCAAGGGGTGGCGTGGGACGGCTGGTACGGCCGCAATGTGCCGGTGGCGCGCGCGGGCGAGTTCACCTACCCCGAGTACGCGCAGGGCTCCGACATCGTCTCGTTCGACATCTATCCCGCGGTGCATGACCGGCCGGAGATCGCGGGCAAGCTTGAATACGTGGCCCTGGGCGTCGAACGGCTGAAGGCCTGGGCCGGTGGTCGCCGCGTCTGGAACTGCATCGAGGCTTCGCGCATCGGCAACGTCAAGGTCAAGCCCACGCCGGCCCAGATCCGCTCCGAGGCCTGGATGGCCATCGCCCGCGGCTCGACGGGCCTCATCTACTTCGTCCACCAGTTCGAGCCGAAGTTCGTCGAGGCCAGTCTGCTGGAGGACCCGGAGCTGCTCGCGGCCGTGACGGAGCTCAACCGGGAGATCCAGGCGATGGCCCCGGCGCTGAACGGCCGGGACCTCACGGCGGACCTGTCCGTCGTTCCCGCGCCCGAGACGGTCCCGGTCGCGGCCATCCTCAGGCGGCAGGGCGGGGCGTGGTGGATCGTGGCCGCTTCGTTGCGCGCCTCGACCTCCCATGTGACGTTTCGTCTCAACGGCGTCGCGGGTCGGCTGGCGGTCGAGGTGCTCGGCGAGGGACGGAGTCTGCGTGCCCGCGGCGGCGCCTTCGGGGACGGCTTCGGGCCGTACGGCGTCCACCGCTACCGAATCATCATGGCGGAATGATCGGGCGCGTCGCGCTCGTGGCGCTCGCGCTCTGGGCGCGTGTGGCGCCCGCCGCCGGCCCCCCCCGCGTCCACCTGTCGGTGTCCGACCTCATCCTGCCGCGCGACGACGACATGGGGATCAACGGGCAGGCGCAGCGCGCCGTCCTGGCGGCCTTCCGCGCCCGGCACCCGGACATCGAGGTCGTGCGTTTCGGCGGCATCAGCATCCAGAACATCGGCATCGACGTGGGACCCCTCATGGCCATCGCCGCGGGGATCGCGCCCGCGGTCCTCTACGTCAACTTCCGCAAGTCGGACAGCTACATCCAGCAGGGCTTCCTGGCGCCGCTGGACCCCTACGTCGCGACGATGCCCCGCACGGAACTGGAGGAAACCGTCCCGGGCCCCGTCCGCGAGGTCCTGCACCGCCCCGGACCGGATGGCCACGCGCACTGGTGGGCGCTGCCGTACGGGCATCTCGTGATGGCGTTGACGTGGCGCAAGGATCTCTTTCAGGAGGCGGGGCTGGACCCCGAGCGCGCGCCGCGGAACTGGGACGAGCTACTGGACTACGCCCGCCGGATCACCAACCCCGCGAAGGGGATCTACGGCATGGGCTTCGGGAGCGGGCCGGACGCGTCCTGGCACTTCTACTCCTTCCTGCTCTCGGCGGGCGCCCGCGCGGTCGCCCAGGACGCCAACGGGCAATGGCGCGCGGCGTTCGACTCGCCCGAGGCGACCGAGGCCGCGTACTTCTATTCCCGGATCATCCAGCAGAAGTACGTCAAGAACGGCCGGACCATCCCCGGCGCGGCGCTGCGTGATCCGGACATCTACACGATGTGGGACCAGGGGAAGCTCGGAATGTTCCAGGACTACCTCGACAACAAGCTCATTTCCCAGGTGAATCCCGAGCTGATCGGCATCGCGCCGGTTCCCCTGGGGCCGTCGGGCAAGCGCGGGTCGGAGGTCAACAGCACCTGCATGGGGCTCTCCGCGGGGACGAAAGACCCGGCGGTCCGGCAGGCGGCCTGGGAGTTCATGCGCTTCTGGTGCGGACCCGAGGCCGTGCGTCTCCGGACCCGGGTCTTCATCGAGAACGGGTTCGGGCGATTCCTGAACCCGGTCTATCTGCGGAAGTTCGGCTTCACCGAGTACCTCAAGCACGTCCCGAAAGGCTGGGAAGCGGTGTTCAACCAGGCGATGCGCGACGGCGTTCCGGAGCCCTACGGGCACAATTGCGACCTCATCTACTGGTACATGACGAAGCCGCTCGATCTCGCGCTGGTCGCGGACGCGGGAAACCTGCCGCCCACGGAGGCCCGCGCGAAAATCCAAGCGCTCATGAAAGCCTGGACCGCCGAGACGAACGAGAAGATGATCGGCAAGCTCCCGCCCGACAAGCTTCGCTTCCGCCGCCGCGTCGCGCTCGGGGCGGCGATGGCCATCGTGTTGGGATTCGCCTGGGGTCTCCGCGCCCTCCTGCGCGCCTTCACACCCGAGGGCGCCGTCGCGGGCGGATGGGGCTTCCGGCGCTACTGGATCGCCTACTCCCTGCTGATCCCGGCTACGCTGCTGATGACCGTCTGGCAGTATGTGCCGACGCTGCGCGGCGCGGCCATCGCGTTCATGGACTACCGCGTCATGGGCGGGAGCCGGCTCGTGGGCCTCGACAACTTCGCGGGCGTGCTGTTCGACCGCGCCTTCTGGAGCGCCCTCGGGCACAGCCTGTATTACGCCGGACTCCTGCTCGCGCTCGGCTTCCTCGCGCCGATCATCCTGGCGATCCTGCTGCACGAGGTGCCGAAAGGGAAGGTCGTCTTCCGCGTCATCTTCTACCTCCCCGCCGTGGTCAGCGGCCTGGTGGTGATCTTCCTCTGGAAGAGCTTCTACGACCCCTCCGAGGCAGGCCTGCTGAACCGCCTGCTCGGCTTCATCAGCTTCCCCCCCCAGGGCTGGCTGACGAACCCGGCGTGGGCGATGCCCGCGGTTGTGCTGCCCATCGTCTGGGCCTCGATGGGTCCCGGCTCGCTGATCTACCTCGCGGCGCTCAAGACGATCCCCGAGGAGCTCTACGAGGCCGCCGAGATCGACGGCGCGAACCTCTGGGGCAAGCTCTGGAACGTGACGCTCCCGACGATCCGGCCTCTCATCATCATCAGCTTCGTCGGTGCGTTCATCGGCGCCTTCAAGGCCTCGGACTACATCCTCGCGATGACCGGGGGGGGGCCGGCCGACGCCACCACGGTGCTGGAGCTCCAGATCTTCTACGACGCGTTCCTGTACCTCCGGTTCGGGCCCGCGACCGCGATGGCCTGGATCATGGGCTTCCTCCTGATCGGGTTCACCGTATACCAGATGCGGCGGCTGAGCCGGATGCAGTTCCGCGCCGCGGGGACCTCGACGCCGTGAGCCTCCTGTCCGGCGCCGTCACGGGCCGCAGCCGGGAAGTGAAGCGCTACACCATCCTGACCTACGTCTTGCTGATCACGGGTGGCGTCACCATGATCTACCCCTTCCTGGTAATGATCTCGGGCTCGTTCAAGAGCGACGTGGATCTGCGCGATTGGGACGTCGTCCCCGCGTACTTCTTCAGCAGCCGCGTGCTGCACCGCAAGTACGTCGAGAGCCGCTACAACGAGTCGGTAACGCTCGCCAACTCGGTCACCCGCCAGTCGCTCTACGCGTTCAAGCAGGTCGAGCCACCCCCGGACTGCCCGCCCGCGCGGGTGGACGACTGGCGCGCGTTCCTGGCCTCGGGGGCGCTCCCGCCGGGCTGGACGCTGCTCGGGCACACCTCCTCCGTGAACAGCCGGATGTTCCCGTATCACGCCCGCCAGTACCGCCAGTGGATCGCGCGCGACTGCCGCAACGACATCACGGAGTACCACCGCCGGTACGGCAGCCTGGTCGCCTCCTAGCTGAACGTCCAGTACCCCGCGCCGGTGTCGCCCGCCGACCGCGGGTTCAAGCTGACGGCCTCCCCGCTGCAAGCCGCCGCCCTGGCGTACAAGGCGGCCCAGCCATCCCGCGATCTCATCGCCGTCTCGCTGGACGGACGCTACGTCGCAGACTTTCTGCAGCTCAAATACGGAAAGAAGATCGAGGACTACAACCGCCTCCACGGCACGCGCCACGCCGATTGGGACGCGATCCGGCTGCCGGACGTCCCGCCGGCGCGGGGGCGGGAGCGTGACAACTGGCTGGAGTTCGTCCGGGGCGAACTCAATCTGCAATATCTCCGCGTGAGCCCGGCGGCGCGGCCGGCCTGGGCCTCGTTCCTGTCGAGCCGGTACGACGGCAGCCTCGCCGCGCTCAACCGGGCGTACGGCGCCCGGCACACCTCGTTCGCGGTCGTGCCGTACCCGGCGGACCGCCTCGCCGTGGGCGAGCCGCTCGTGGACTGGGAGCTCTTTGTCCGGGTCGTCCCCGCGGAGCATCTCCGGGTGGAGGGGCCTGAGTTGCTCTGGCGGGCGTACCTCGCGGCGCAGTACAAGAACGACCTTGCCGCGCTCAACCGGGCGCACGGCGCGGCGTACGCGAGCTTCGGCGCGGTGCCGATCCCCACGCGCGAGACCGATTGGCGCGAGGTGCGCGACCATGCCGGCGCGTTGCGGTGGGAGTTCGCCACGCGCAACTACCGGCACGTGATCGAGTATCTGGCGCTGCACGGCCGGGGCCTCTGGAACACCTTCGTCTTCTGCGCGCTGTCGATCCTCGCGGTCCTGATCGTGAACCCGATCGCCGCGTACGCCATGAGTCGCTACGCCCTCCCGTCCACCTACAAGGTCCTCCTCTTCCTCATGGCCACCATCGCCTTCCCGCCGATGGTCACGGCGATCCCGAACTTCCTGATGCTCAAGGAGCTGGGGCTCCTGAACACGTTCTGGGCCCTGCTCCTGCCGGGGATGGTGAACGGCTTCTCGATCTTCCTGCTCAAGGGCTTCTTCGACAGCCTGCCCCGCGAGCTGTACGAGGCCGCCCAGATCGACGGCGCGGGGGAGTGGCGCATGTTTTGGGGTTTCACCATGTACCTCTCGAAGCCGATCCTGGCGGTCATCACGCTGGACGCCTTCAACGCCGCCTACGGCGCGTTCGTCTTCGCGTTCATCGTGTGCCAGGACGAGAAGATGTGGACGCTGATGGTCTGGCTTTACCAGCTCCAGCAGTACAGCCACCAGTCGGTCACCTTCGCCGCGCTCCTCGTGGCCTCGGTGCCCACCTTCCTGGTCTTCACCTTCGCCCAAAAGCTCATCCTCGAAGGCATCGTGGTGCCCGTCGAGAAATAGCCAGCGCTAGTCGCGGGTGATCAGCCCGGCCAGGTCGCGACGGGCGGCGTCCCAGGGGTCGCCGGATTCGGGCCACGACACGGGCTGGCCGGGCTTGGCCGCGCTGAACGCGCGCGGGATCAGCTTCGCGACGATCGCTCGCGCTTCCGCTTCATGGCCCGCCGCCTTGGCGAGCTCCAGGTACGCCACGTCCTGCTGGCCCCGGCGCAGGTTCTTCATACGGATGGACGAGATCGGCCCCGGAATGCCCCGGTCCTGGTCCGGAAACTTCACGTCCTCGCCGGGGTAGAACAGCGTCCCGTCGCCGTTCACCTCGGCGTCGCCCCCCACGAACGTGAGGGGATCGCGCCAGACGTTCTGGTCCTGGTGCGCCCGCGGCCCCTGGTGGTTGTGCTGCCAGTGGGTGGATTCCCAGTAGAACCATAATTCGACGCCCTCCTTCCAGCAGATCCACGGCTGCACCCGGACATCCACGGCGGGCGCGTCGGTCGTGATCGCGCCGCTCATCGGCCGCATGCCGTTGTAGAACCACCACCGGCGGCCCTTCGCGCGCTCGCGGGGGAGCTGGTCGAGGTAGACGTTGTCGGCGACCGTCGCGTAGATGTCGATCGCGCCCTCGAGCTCGGGCCGGGGCTTGGTCGTCACGAAGACCGGGAGCCTCCCGCCCGGGCCCGGGTTCGCGTGGATCCAATCGCCCCGCTCCCGGCACCACGCCATCATGTCCTTCCCCGGCTCGTCGGTGAGGTAGATGAACGGGAGCGTCTTGGGCGCGTTGGCGACGAACCAAGCCGCCTCCCGGTCGAACTTCTTCCACAACTCCTGTTTCGTCTCCTTCCCGACGGCGCCATAGAACCCGACGCCGAAAACCTTGAGCCCCAGCCCCTCGCCGGGCCCCACGTAGCCCTGCGCGGACGTGAACGCCTCGCCGGTCAAGTAGGGCTTGAAGGCGGGATACTCGTCGAAACCAAGGCTCTCCGCGGTGTCGAACCGGTGGCGATGCGCCATGAAACGGTACGCGCGCTTGAGCATCTCGTCCTTGCGCCCGTGGCGGCGCTCGATGTCGGACATGTACACCATCGTCTTCACGGCGTCCTCATCCGGCAGCGTTGCGTCGAGCACCTCGACCACCACCGGAATCTCGATCGCGCCCGCGTCGGTTCGGACCGCGAGGGCGCCCTTGACGTTCCCCGCTCCCAGGCCCGACCGGGGAATCGCCACGTCCACCCAGAAGCCCTGCTGCCGGCCCCGGGCGATCGCGAGGGGCAGCCCGCCCCGGCCGGCCTTCGCCGTCAGCGGCACCAGCGCGTCGGGGATCAGCCCCGTGCAGTCTTTCGGCGCCGCCGCCTTGTACCAGAACCAGCCGCCGTGCTCGTCGTCGTTCGTCGGCTTCCCGATCGGGATGTAGTGCTCCGAAAGGATCTCCACGCCGAGCGCGGAGGAGGGAAAGGTCAGCGTGACTGCCTGCACGGTCACCGCGCGATCCGGGGCGGGCACGATCACCTGGAAGGCGACCGTCTCGTTGCGCGCGCCGAACAGACGGATGAGCGTGCCGTCCCAGACCGAGTTACCCCGCTGCGCCGGATGGTCCAACGCGTCCTGCTTGATCTTCTCGCCGTCGTTGACCGCCCAGATCGCCGGACCGGTCTTGGCACTCGCCGCGGCTGACGCTATCATCAAACCTCCCAGGATGAGCCGGACCCGCTTCGTCACCTTCCCATGCTGCGCCCGCCGGCCGCAGTGGTCAAGCGGCCGGAGTACAATGGCCGGCAGATGCGCGTCCTGTCAGCGTTCCTGCTCGCGTCAGCCGCTGTGAACGCCTCGGCGACCTCATCGCCCTGGACCGATCGCCGCCCCCTGGCGGTGTCCGGCGTCCGCGTCTTCACCTCCTTCCCGGCGGCGAACCGCACGGTCGAGCTGCGGGTCGACGTCGCGGCCACCTACGACAATCCCTTCGATCCCCGGCAGGTCGCCGTGGACGCCGAGGTGCGCGGTCCCGGGGAGACCCGGTTCACGCAGCCCGCGTTCTGGTACGTCCCGTGCGTCCGCACGGCGGACGGGACGGACGCGACCCGGAGCGGGACGGGCGAGTGGCGCGTGCGGTTCCTGCCGCCGCGCGCGGGCCGCTGGACCGTGACCGTCGGCGCGCGCGACCGGACCGGGACGAAACGGTCGGCCCCGCACGCGGTGGAGGTCGCGCCCTCCGAAGCGCCCGGGGTGATCGGGGTTTCGCCGCGCGACGCGCGGTATTTCGAGCACGCGACCGGTGAGCCGTACTTCCCGGTCGGGCTGAATGTCTGTTGGTCCGAGCGGAAGGGCCTCAAGGACTACGACGAGTGGTTCGAGCGCCTCGGCCTGGCCGGCGGCAACTGGGTGCGCATTTGGATGATCTACTGGCACCTGGCGCTCGAGGGGACGGACGCGAACCAGGGATACCACGGCGCGGGCGTCTACAACCTCGTCAACGCCTGGAAACTGGACGAACTCTTCCGGATCGCCGACCGGAACGGGATTAACCTGATGCTCTGCCTCGACTCCTTCAACGAGCTGCGCGACGGCACCGGCCATCCGGCGTGGAAGAGCAACCCGTACGCGCGCGAGCGCGGCGGCCCGCTCGCGACGATGCGCGACTTCTGGACGGACCGGGAGGCGAGGCGGCTCTACCGGCAGAAGCTCCGCTACCTCGTCGCCCGGTGGGGCGCGCAGCCGAACCTGTTCGCCTGGGAGTTCTGGAACGAGGTGGACGGCATCAGCCGTTACGAGACCAACCTCGTCGCGCCCTGGCACGCCGAGATGGGGAAAGAGCTGAAGCCGCTCGATCCCTACCACCACCTCGTCACGACTTCCGGCGGCGGGCCCCGGGGCGATCCCGCGATCTGGACGCTGCCCGAGATGGACCTCGTCCAGGCCCACGCCTATAACCTGGCCGACACCGCCGCGGCGCTCTCCAAGATCGTGGGCGCCCTCCGGCACTACGGGAAGCCGGTCATCGTCGGGGAGTTCGGCGCGGAGGTGGACGAAGGCAAGTGGATCGAAGAAGGCGGCGACCAGGAAGGCGTCCATCTCGCGACCGCCTTGTGGGCGGTGCCCCTGGCCGAGGCCGCGGGCACGCCGATGATCTGGTACTGGGGCAACTACGTGAACCGGTTCGGGCTCTGGAAGCACTTCGCCGCGGTCAACCGGTTTCTGCGCGGCGTGGACTGGCCGGGCGAAGGCTTCCGCCCCGTGGACAACGCCCGCTTGTCGTTTCAGTCGCCTCCCCCCGGAGGCGGCTACCGCGCGCTGCGGATCAAGCCCGATCTGACCGAGTGGGGCTCCCGGCAGGGCACCGTGCGCGTCGGTGTCGACGGCCGCCTCGAGCCGGACCACGGCGTGTCCCAGTACCTCTACGGCGACGGCAAGCCGGAGTTCCGCAGCCCGCTGGTGATCAAGGGGGAGTTCAAGGACGCCGCGACGCTGCGCGTGCACGTGCTGATCGTGTCCGACCGCGCCCAACTCGTCGTCACGGCGGACGGCACGACCGTGTTCGAGCGGGCGCTCGTCTCCGGCAAGGGGAAGGGGGAGTGGAAACAGGAGCGCTTCATGCAGGAGTGGAACGTCTACCAGAACTTCTTCGACCGCACCTACGAGGCACGGATCCCTCCCGGAACCAGGGAGATCCGCATCGCGAACACCACGGGGGACTGGATGACCGTGGGGGAGTTCGAGCTGGACCCCGGGCGCGCCGCCGCTCGGCCCCCGCTCGACGTGTACGCACTCGCCGGGACATCCCGCGCCCTCGTCTACCTCAAGCACGCCGACCTGGACTGGATGCGGGTGTCCGCCGGGACGGCCATCATTCCCTGCCCTCCCGCGACGCTCGCCTTGCCCGGACTGCATGCGGGCGACTACCGCGTCGAAGCGGCGAACGTCGCGAACGGCGACCGGGGAGCGGCGACGTCCGCCACCTCGGACGCCGGCGGCGTCGTCGTGCCGGACGGCGGTGCCCGGTGCCCGATCTCCTGGTA